>CAZCVB010000050.1:0-12443 GCA_964501805.1 uncultured Desulfobacteraceae bacterium
GCGGCGACGGATTTACTTCTGCGGGGAGGGAATTTTTCGGGGATTATTTCCGGGGTCGGCGGCGATACCCTGACCGGCTCTCCGCCGCGGCTGCCTGCCGGGCCTACAACGAGATGGGCGGGGCCAGCGGCGCGGCCTTTTTCGACACGGACATCGCCGGGATGACCCGGTACCTCCGGGCCATGACCGCACGGATGGGGGCCCTGCGGGCCGGGGCCGATATGGGGCTGCCGGCATCTACCGCCGAACCGCTCTACCTGGCGGCGGGCGAGGGCGGCACGGTCAGCGACATGGCCCCGGCACTGTTCGCCCTTGGCAACGCCAGCCCCCTGACCCCGGGCAAAAACTGGGGGATCTGGGGCCGGGGCAACGGGATGTGGGGCCGCCAGCGCGGCCATGACGTCACCTCCCGCTACAAATATTCTTCGGGAGGCTTCACCATGGGGGTAGACAGCCGGATTTCCGATGAATTCATCGTCGGCTTCAGTGCGGGCTATTTGCATACCAAGCTGGATTTCGACCGGCTGGCCGACAGCGGCAACAGCGACAGCTACCAGGCGGCGGTGTACGGCGATTACAGCGCGGGTCCCTGGTATGCCGACGGGATTCTGGCCTATGCTTCAAACGACTACGACATCGACCGTGTTATCACCGTGGGCGGAATCACCCGCACGGCCATGGGCGACTTCAACGGTCGGGAGCTGGCCGTTTACGTTGAAGGGGGATATGCCCTGACCCACAACGGTTTCTTCATTCGCCCCATGGCCGCCCTCCAGATTACCCACATCATTCTGGACAAGTACACCGAAACCGGGGCCGGGGCGCTGAATCTGGCTGTGCACCGCCGCAGCATGGACTCCTGCCTGGGATTTGTGGGCCTGCGGGCCTCGCGGCCCATAAAGAGATCCGACGACCTGCTTATATCCCCGGAGGTGCGTCTGCGCTGGACCCACGAGTTCTCCAATGACGACCGGGGTGTGGGGGCATCTTTTGCCGGGGTATCCGGCGGCAGCTTCGTGGTCACCGGCGACGAGCCGGTCAAGGACAGCGGCACCCTGGGGCTGGGAGTCAATGCCCGTTACAAGGAAAACTTCAATTTCTACCTGAAGTACGATGTGAGCGCGAGCCGGGATCATACCGTTCATGCGGTAGTCGGCGAGTTCAGATACATGTGGTAGTAAAATAAGTTATCAGTATAACGGCAAATCAAAGAGGGATATGAAGGGACACGGGAAAGAGTTGAAATTCGAATAATGCCGGTAGGTTCTTCAGCAAAGGGGGGAGTGGATAACCGGCCCGCTCCTTCAGTCCATCCGGGCCCGCGGCGTTTCCCGGGTGCCTCGTGAAAAAAAAGAAAGGCCCGTCGACAGGACGACGGGCCCCTCCCCCGGAACTAAAATTTCCCATAATGGACAAAGTCGGCGACCTCCCTGCGCTTGGGTGCCTCCGGTGTTTTGGCCGGATAACCGACGGGGATCATGGTCACGGTCTCGTAGCCGTCCGGCACGCCGAGAATCTGCCCGACCTTGTCATGATCAAAAAGGCCCACGATGACGGTCCCCAGGCCCAGATCGTGCGCGGCCAGGCAGATGCTCTGGGCGGCAATCCCCAGGTCGTGCATGAACCAGTCTCCGTGTTTGGTGGTCACCTGCCCGTTATAAAATCCCGAACTTTGCAACTTTCCGCACAGCACAAGAACCACCGGGGCCTGGACCATCGCCTTTGTGGCCGGATTTTTCTTGAGCGTCCCCTGGAGCTGTTCCTTTGTGGCGGCCTCCCTCACCACGATGACCTCCCAGCACTGGGTATTGGCCCATGACGGCGACCACCTGACCGCATCCAGGATCGTGCCGAGCTGATCATCCGAGACGTCCCGGTCCTCATATTTCCGGATACTGCGCCTGTTTCTCACAACCTCCATGAATTCAGCCATTCAGTCTCCTCCTTGAAATGATGTTGCATTGGAATCCGGTCTCTGGTCACTTTACACGATATGTGAGTCCCTTCGCAAGCATCTTTACCGGCTCCCGGGCCGCCCTTCGCTACACCGCATGATCTTGGACCGTCCCGTAGGCGTCCTCAGGCGGCTCACACGGGGGAAATACCGGGACAATATTTCGCCCTCGTGCCTCAGGATCGCAATGGCGCGCTCTCGCCCCATGGAGAGGAGACGGAGGTAAAAAAGGAGACGGGGAACCCTCCGTTTCGGCACGTCGTGCTCCAGCATCAGGAAACACCCCCCGGGACGGAGAACCCGCCTCACCTCCCTGAGACACCGGTCCTGGGCCCGCCCCCTCAATTCGTAAAAGGCGTGCGCGCACGTCACCACATGGAAAATTCCCTCTTTGAAGGGGAGCCGGCCCGCGTCCCCGAGGACAAGGAAGGCCGGTGGCCGACCTCCGGACCTCTCTTTCGCCTTCCGGAGCATTCCCTGTGAAAAATCGATGCCCACCGCCATGCCGCGCGGGCCCACCTTTTCCGATAGCGGCGAAAGGACGGCCCCGGTCCCCGTACAGATGTCCAGGACCCTTTCTCCCGGCCCCAGCCCGGTCTTTTCCGCCAGGTAGCGTCTCACAAGGCCCTGCCCATCGGATGAATGCATGGCGACGAATCGATCGTAAACGGTCGAAAAAAGATCATAATATTTTCGGCGGAATCTTCTCATGAACGCCCTCCGGATGTCTGGCTTTTTTAATTATCGCCGATGGCGGGCCGTGTCAACCGGGCCCCGGCCGTGCCGTCATTCCTTTCCCGCCATGGAAAGAAAAAATATCATCAATGAGGAAAAAATTCGGTCATTTTTCCAAACTCTCGCTTGATTCCCGGAAAAAAGCGTAGGATACTTCCGGCGGAAGATACGCCGACATGGCGGGATCGGCCCGATTTCCCCGTGAGGCGGCCGTTCTTTGCGGCCGCGCCACGGTCTCCCACGGAAATGGACGGGAAGCAGGATGAGACAGCAGAAAAAATCGATGACCACGCGGCTCTACGGTTCCATATTCCGGTCGCCCGCACGCATGTCCGTTCTGGCGTTCCTGGGCCTGATCGGGCTGGGGACCCTCCTGCTGATGCTTCCGGCCGCATCCACCGGCCGCCCGGTGGGACTGGTGGACGCCCTTTTCACGGCCACATCCGCCGGGTGCGTGACCGGGCTGGTGGTGATGGACACGGGGTCCGCCCTCACCGCTTTCGGACAGGCGGTTGTCCTGGGGCTGATCCAGGCGGGCGGCCTCGGTATCATGACCATCTCCACCCTTTTTTTGATGATGGCCGGGAAACGGCCCAGCCTGGCCGGGCGGATGCTGGTTCAGGACACCTTTACCCAGGGCGGCCGCAGGACCCTCCAGTCCATCCTCCGGGACGTGGCCCTTTTCACACTTACATTCGAAGCGCTGGGCGCGGTCTTCATGTTTTTCAGGTTCCTTCCGGGACGCACGGCGGGAAGGGCGCTCTACCTTTCCGTCTTTCATTCGATCAGCGCCTTCTGCAACGCCGGATTTTCCCTCTTCTCCGACAGTTTTCTTTCGTACCGCTCGGATTGGGTCCTGAACCTGACCCTGTGCCTGCTGATCATCAGCGGCGGCATCGGTTTCCTGGTCCTTTCCGAGCTGCGGCGGCAACCCTCCTTCAACCGGCGGACCTGGAGCCGGATGAGCCTTCATTCGAAGCTGGTCCTCTCCACCACGATTTTTCTCATCGGATCGGGCGCGCTGATCATCCTGTTCATGGAAAGAGACAACACCCTGGCGGCCCTCAGCCCGGGGAGCCGTTTACTGGCATCGCTGTTCCAGTCCGTGACCGCGCGGACGGCGGGCTTCAATACGCTGCCGGTGGGAAGTCTCGCGAACGAAACCCTCTTTTTCCTGACTCTCCTCATGTTCATCGGCGCCTCCCCCGGATCCTGCGGCGGCGGCATCAAGACCAGCACCTTTGCCACGCTTGTTACGCTGGGCATCTCACGTCTCAGGGGAAGGGAGCGGCCGCAGCTGTTCCACCGGAGCATCTCGCAGGCGAGCGTCGGAAAGGCCGTCAGCGTGGTCATGATCAGCTCCCTGGTGGTGGTGACCGCCGTCATGGCCCTGCTGATGACCGAGGTGGGCGAAATTCCCCACATGGCGGCCCGGGGGCGTTTCCTGGAGCTCCTTTTCGAGGCGGTCAGCGCATTCGGCACGGTGGGTCTGTCCACCGGGATCACGGGGGGGCTGAGCACGGCGGGAAAGGCCATTATCACCCTTGTCATGTTCGTGGGGCGGCTCGGGCCGCTGGTCATCGCCATGGCCGTAAGCCGGCCGGATGCCTCCCGTTATTATTACGCGGAAGAAAACATTATGATCGGGTGAGGTTGCAGATGAAACAATTTGCCATTATCGGACTCGGAAACTTCGGCCATTACCTGGGCACGCGTCTTTATGAAAAAGGGCACGAGGTCCTGGCCATCGACAAAAACCCCGACAAGGTCCAGGAGATCAAGGATTCGGTCAGCCAGGCGATTGTGGCGGACGCCACGAACCGCAAGACCATGCAATCCGTCGGCATTGACCAGATGGACGCCGCGGTGGTCTGCATCGGCTCCGTCCTGGGCGACTCCATCCTGGCCACGCTCAACCTGAAGGAACTGGGTGTTGAGCGCATATACGCCAAGGCCATGACCGAGATCCACGGCCGAATCCTCCTGAAGGTCGGCGCCACGGAAATCCTTTTCCCGGAAAAGGACCTGGCCTTTTCCCTGGCCGAGCGCATGCACAACCCGAACCTGCTGGATTACCTGCCATTCATCGAGGGATACAGCATCATCGAACTGGCCCCGCCAAAGACCTTCATCGGCAAGGCGCTCCACGAACTGGATCTCATCAATCGTTACGGGGTGCAGGTGGTGGCCATCAAGGAAATTATCCCGGACCGCCTGAACCTGATTCCGACCGCGCGGTTCATCCTGAAGGACAGCGATGTCCTCATTCTCCTGGGACCGGACAAGTCCCTTGACAAATTAAGAGAAGAAGTATCATAAAGGAGGTTTGGGCTTGTAACTTTCAGGAATAAGACCCTTCCGTGTTTTTCCACAGGGGCGTTCAGGGGCTCGGCACGACGCATGATACTCGATTTTGATGAAGCCATAAGATTACTGGGGGTCCCGGAACCGACCCTCCGCCGGTGGATCCGCCAGGGAAAAATCCCCTGCCGCGAGGGAAAAGGACGGTACTATTTTATCCGGAAGGAGATTGAAAAATGGGCGCGGACCCATCACATGTTTCTCCACCACGACCGGGAAGACGCCGTGTCGCGGGACCCCGGAAAGGAATTGGATCTGCTGGGGGCCATGAGACGCGGAGGCGTCTTTTTCCATGTGGAGGGGAACACCCCCGAGGACGTGCTTCGCCGGGCCGTGTCCCTGGCACCGCTTCCTTCCGAAACGGACAAGACCCTTCTTCTCGAAATGTTGCTGCAGCGTGAGGCGCTGGCTTCCACGGGAATCGGGGAAGGAGTGGCCATCCCGCATCCCCGCTATCCGGTGGAACACCTTCCCGGAGACGCGCTCATCACCACCTGCTTCCTTGACACGCCGGTGGATTTCAGATCGATCGACGGTCGGCCCGTTTTTGTCCTTTTCCTGATGCTGAGCCCCACCACGGACATCCACCTGAAGCTTCTGTCCCGTCTCAGTTTCTGCCTGCGGGATGCCGCTTTCATGGCGTTTCTTCGGAAATGTGATGCCGCGGAGGCCCTTTTTGACAAGGTAAAAGAGATCCAGGAATCTTTCGACGGTTAGACCGTTTCCAGGGAAAACCGTCCCTTATACCGGTTATGCGACATTTTCTCCTTCGGCTCGACGAACGGATCCAGATCATCATTGTCGCGGTCCTGGTGGGCATCGGCGGGGGTCTCGCCTCCGTGATCCTGAACCGGGGCCTCGCTGCTGGATCGAAATGGCTGCACAGCCATCAGGGCCACTGGTACGTCTTCCTGTTCCCTGCCGGTGGGGCCGCCCTGTCATCCATATTCCTCAACCATATTGCGAGGGATATCGGAGGACACGGGGTACCGGAGGTAATCTACAGCATCTCCCGCCGGGCCGGCCTGTTGCGGTTCCGCTCCAGTTTTTCCCGGCTGGTGGCCTGTCTCCTGACCATCGCCAGCGGGGGGTCCGCGGGTCCGGAAGCCCCGGTGGTCATCAGCGGTTCCAGCATCGGTTCCAACATCGCCAGCCTTTTCAGACTCCGGGACCGCCAGCGGATCGTCCTGGTGGCCTGCGGCGCGGCCGCCGCCATCGCCGCCATCTTCAACGCCCCAGTAGCGGGCATCGCATTTGCGCTCGAGGCCATCATGGGGGAGTGGACCCCCGTCACGCTCATTCCCATCGCCGTATCTTCGGTCGTCGGCACCGAAGTCAGCCGGATCCTCCAGGGCAACCAGATCCCGTTTCAGAACCGGGTGTTTACCATCGCGTCCCCGGATATGGCGGCCTGCCTGGGCCTGGCCGTACTGACGGCGGCCGCCTCCATTCTTCTCATCCGCCTGCTGAAGGTGGTGGGAAACGCCTCCAGCACGCTGATCCCCTGGGAATGGACCCGGGCGGGGATGGGGGGCATGCTGGTGGGCCTGATCGCCCTGGCATACCCGGAGGTCCTGGGGGAGGGATACGAAGTGATCCGGACGGTCATCGAGCAGGCCTTCCCGCCGGGGCTATGGATCACCGGGATCATCGTGCTGGCGAAAATCGCGGCCACGTCCCTCACCATCGGCAGCGGCCGGTCCGGGGGACTCTTCGCCCCCTGCCTGGTGATCGGCAGTTTTGTCGGCCTGTTTTACCAGAGATTTCTCGTGGCCGCCTTTCCCGCCGTTTCATGGGCCGGGGAAAGCTATTTCGCCCTGCTGGGCATGGCCGGCCTGATCAGCAGCGTCATGCAGGCGCCCATGACCGGGATGTTCCTGATCGCGGAGATCACGGGAAGCTACCAGGTCCTCCTGTCGGTGGTCCTGCTTTCGGTGGTGAGCGCGACCCTGAGTCACTTCTTCGAGCCTTTTTCCGTTTACATCCAGGAACTGGTGACGCAGGGAGAACTCCTGAGACCGAGAACGGACCGGCGGATCCTTTCAGAACTGGATATCATGGAACTCCTGGAAACGGACTGCCATATCGTTCATCCGGAGATGCGGTTGAAAGACCTGGTACAGGTGGTTCAGAAGACCCATCGGAATTATTTTCCCGTGGAGGACTCGGAGACCGGCGATTTCCTGGGCATCATTCACCTGGATGATATCCGATCCTACCTCTTCAACCCGTACCTGTATAATTCCGTGCTGGTGGAGGAACTCATGGACCGGGACGTCCCGCACATATCCCTGGATGACGACCTCCCAAAGGTGTTCGAGCTCTTTGACAGGACCCACACATGGAGTCTTCCCGTTGTCCAGGATAAACGGTTCCTGGGGTTGATTTCAAAAGCGACCATCCTGGACCACTACCGGAAGGAGCTGATCGTCCAGGAAGAATTCTAAAAGGCGGCCCCGGCGGATGCCGGGGGCCGCAACGTTTTAAAACCGATACTGGAGGTGACAACCCATGAGAAACCGGCTACTTCATATCTTTCGAAACACCCCCTTCGGGAGGGAGACCCTCATGCAATCCGTCTACTTTTGCAAGGTCACGAACACCCCCCTGAAGGTTTATGTCCCCCGGTTCCGCCAGTTCCTGATGTATTTCCAGAATACCGTGGTGACGGTGGATCTCGACGAGGCCTTCCTGAGATCCCCGGGAACGGCGAAATCCCACGCCGAGGGGATCATCCGGCCGGCCGGGCTTGTGCCGCAGTTCATCGAGCCGAAGGGATTCACCGCGTCGACCCTCCCCGACCTTCCGGTGGATATCTCCTACATGTGCTGTCCCAGGAGCATCAGCGACCTGTCCACCAAGATCGGCCTCGGCTACATCGGCCCGCGGGTCCGCGCCATCATCAAAAACGCGGATTTCCCCGTGCTCATCCCCACACCCGTCTACAAGGAGTGGCGCAGTATCACCGTCTTCTTCGGCGGGTCGTCAAACGCCGTCGGCGCCTTTCGTCTCGCCCTCCATATCGGCGGGCTTTCCGGATACCCGGTCAGGATCTTTACCCAGGGAGAGGGAAAACCGAGGCGTCACTACGAGGAGATACTCGAAAAGGAGGGGTTGGCCGACGGGATATCAAAGGGCGGAATCGAATGGATCTTTTTTGACGGCGGGAAGTTCCGGGAGAACCTGTTTGAGGTCCCCCACGACAGCCTGGTGGTCGTAGGGGCCTATGGGCACGGTCTCATCAAGGAACTGGTCTTCGGAAGCATGATGGAGGAAGTCCAGACCACCCTCCCCAACAACATGATGATCGTGGGACCGAATTACGCGGCGCCGTAGCCGCGATTGCGGCCACCGGGGAAATCCCGGCACCGGCGCGGGAAAGCGGAAGGGGAAACCCGGCATACAGACGGAACCACTGAAATCCCGTTCCAGGGACGTGCGTCCGCACCGCGGCATCCGGGCACTTCCGGGAAGGCCTATTTCGCGTACTCGACGGCCCGGGTCTCACGGATGACCGTCACCTTGATCTGGCCGGGATAGGCCAGTTCCTTTTCGATCTTTCTCGCAATGTCCTTGCACAGGATGAACGCCTGGTCGTCGGTGACGATTTTTCCTTCCACCATGATGCGGATCTCGCGGCCCGCCTGGATCGCATAGGATTTGTTCACCCCCCGGAAAGACATGGCGATTTTTTCCAGCCCTTCCAGGCGCTTCACATACGACTCCAGCATCTCCTGCCGCGCGCCGGGCCTCGCCCCTGAAAGGGTGTCCGCGGCCTGGACCAGGACATCCAGGATGGACTCGGGATCCACCTCTTCATGGTGCGCGGCGATGGCGTGCACCACCTGCCTGGATTCCCCGTATTTCTTGGCAAGGTCGGCGCCGATGGCCGCATGGGGGCCCTCCACCTCGTGGTCCACCGCTTTTCCGATATCGTGAAGCAGCCCGGCCCGTTTGGCCTGTTTCACGTTCACGCCCAGTTCGGCCGCCATGATCCCGCAAAGGAAACTGACTTCCCTTGAGTGCTGGAGCACGTTCTGCGCATAGCTGGTCCGGTATTTCAGCCGGCCGATGAGTTTCACGATTTCGGGATGGATTCCGTGGACGCCCACGTCAAAAGTGGCCTGTTCCCCCGCCTCGATAATGGAGGCCTCGATCTCTTTTCCCACCTTTGACACGATCTCTTCTATCCGGGCCGGATGAATCCTCCCGTCATCAATCAGCCGCTCGAGGGCGATCTTCGCCACCTCCCGGCGCACCGGGTTGAACCCGGACAGGATGACCGCCTCCGGCGTATCGTCTATGATGAGATCAATACCGGTCGCCGCCTCGATAGCACGGATATTTCTTCCTTCCCGTCCGATAATGCGCCCCTTCATCTCGTCGCTGGGGAGGGTGACCACGGATACCGTTTTTTCGGCCACATAGTCCCCCGCATAACGTTTGACCGCCAGCGCCAGGATTTCCTGCGCCTTCCGGTCCGCCTCCGCGCGTGTCTCATTTTCAATCCGCCGGATGATCCTGGCCGCATCGTGTTTGGCCTCCGATTCCATGGCCTTGATGAGGAGCTGTTTCGCGTCGTCGCTCGATATTCCGGCCAGCATTTCAAGCTGATTCTTCTGTTCCGCAATCAGCCGCTCGTACTCGTTTTCCCTTCTTTTGAGCTGATTCTCGGAGTGCTCGAGGGCCCGTTCCCGGTCTCCGATGCGGGCATCCCTCTTTTCCAGCTGCTCCAGCTTCCGATCCAGGTTCTCTTCTTTATGAAAAAGGCGCCTTTCCTGGATCCTCAGTTGTTCTTTTTTCTCCTTGGTCTCCTTCTCGAACTCCATCTTCATCTGGTAGATGGTGTCCTTTGCCTGAAGGGCCGCCTCTTTCTTGATCGTTCTCGCCTCTTTCTGGGCATCGGCCAATATCTTCCTGGAGTACGTTTCGATAGAATCGACCCGGCTTTCCACCATCTTTTTCCGGATGAAAAAGCCGACGAAAATGCCCCCCAGGGCACACCCCAATGCGAGAATAATGCTATATAATACGCTCATGATAAACGCGTGCTCCGATTTTTGCCGGTCATGGCGATTGTATTGAACGGGAATCCTTTAACCGGATCCTCCCGTGTCCGCCTCCATTTCAACCACGTTCGGGCATTCCTGTCAACCGGCGGTCCACAGACCTCGTTGCGGGCAACGCACACTGCGCCCCGCTCCCGGGAGGATCGAACGTTTTTCACCGGTCTATTAATGAAAGGATTAAAGGCAGGCATCCGGCGGACAAACCAGAATGGAGAAACCGGAAAGAGGATCAATACCTCTGAGGAAATCGCTTCAGGCGCGGTTTTGCCGGCGCGTTCCGAAATGGTTCCCGAAAACCGCCGGCACACGTTTTATATGACCCGCTTTTACTGTCGATAGCGCCCGGTTTCAGTTTACGCGGACGCTGAGCAGCCTTTATTCTTTAACCCTTCGAGACCATTTCTGAAACGTCCAGTTCCCGGAGGGTCCACTGACGCGAAGCACCGGAAAACCTCCGAACCCGCCCGGCCGACATAAAAGACCGGAGAGGGGCGGAATGAACATTTGCCTCTGGTCAATAACGCATATATAAACGCCCCCGGCCCAAACACCCGGCTTCCATTATGGGGTGCCGGCCGGAAACGGTATTTTCCGCTCACTCAGGGGCCTCCGGTCCGCATGCAACACGATCGCCCGCCATGGCCGCCTTCCGGCCGGACTCATGTCATGGCCGAATCGATCCGGCGGTTCAGGCTGCGGATCCGGATTTCAAAATCCCTGACCGCGCCTCCCTTTTCTTTCAGGACCTGGAAATAATCGCTCGCAATGTCAAAGGCCACCAGGATAGCGAGTTTTCTTTCCGAAAGCCCGCCGGCATGGTCCATGATCGCCGTGAATTTATCATTCACGTAGCGCGCGATTTCCTGGACCTCTTCCGCATCTGCATCGCTCCGGATCTGGTACGCATGCCCCAGTATGGTGACGCTGATGGGTTTTTCCAAATGGATTCCCCTGAGGGTCTTCAAATGCCGGCCTGTTCGATTTTCTCCAGGAGGGCGATGATCTTCTGCCTGGCCCTGTCCCTTTTCTCCTTCCACCTCTCCATCCGGGCGGTCAGATCGGAAATCTTTTCTTCCTGTATATGGGCCTTCTCGGCGAGTTCTTCTTTTTCTTTTCTCAAGGCGGTCACGCGGTCGATCAGGCCGTTGATCTTTTCCTCGAGCAATTCAAACTGATCAATCTCCGGTCCCGTATCCATGACACTCCTATTTTCGATCCATGGCTCCTCCAAAGGGGGATCCAAAACATCGATAGATAGCAAAGAGTTACTTGTTATTCCCGAATAAGATAAATAATCCGAGTAAAAATATTTTATTCTTTATGCCGTTAAAGGTCAATAAAAAAGGCGAGGGGGTCCGCCCTCGCCTTTCGTCCCGGTTTACCGGAAAACACCCGCCGGCCGCTTCGCAGCCCTTCCCCGGCGGTCATGGATGGAAATCAACTTGTTTTTTCAGCCGTCTTTATCCGTGCAATGGCCCGTTTCAGGGCCATCTCCGCCCTTGCGAAATCAATGTCCTCCGCCTGCTTTGAGAGGCGTTCCCGGGCCCTTTCCAGCGCCTGCCTGGCCCGCTCCACATCGATCTCACCGGCCTTTTCGGCCGCATCCACCAGTACGGACACCTTGTTGTCCGAGATCTCGGCAAACCCCGTAGTCACGGCCAGGAACTCGGTCTTCCCCCCTGACGTGTACCGCAACTCCCCCGGTTGAATCCCGGTGAGGAAGGGAACATGTCCTTCCAGCACGCCGAACTCCCCCAGGGAACCGGGCGCCGCCACGATCTCCACTTCCCGGCTTACCATCACCTTTTCGGGTGTGACCACTTCCAGATACAGTTTCCCCATGACTCAGACACCTCTATTTATTGGCGGAAGCCATTTTTTCCGCCTTTTCCCGGGCCTCCTGAATATTCCCCACCATATAGAAGGCCGCCTCGGGCAGGTCGTCATGCTTGCCTTCAATGATCTCCCTGAACCCCTGGATCGTCTCTTTCACCGGGACATACTTTCCCGGCGTACCGGTAAAGGTCTCCGCCACGTGAAAGGGCTGGGACAGGAACCGCTGGATCCTCCGCGCCCGGGCCACCGTCAGTTTGTCCTCATCGGACAGCTCGTCCATCCCGAGGATGGCGATGATATCCTGAAGATCCTTGTACTTCTGGAGGATCTGCTGCACCTCCCTCGCCACCCGGTAGTGCTCTTCTCCCAGGACGTTGGGGTCCAGGATCCGGGATGTGGAATCCAGCGGGTCCACCGCCGGGTATATGCCCAGTTCGGCGATCGGCCTGGCCAGCACCACGGTCCCGTCGAGATGGGCGAAAGTCGTG
>CAZCVB010000051.1:0-12432 GCA_964501805.1 uncultured Desulfobacteraceae bacterium
GCCTTCAACGGGAACCTGACCCGGGCCGCCGTGGACTTGGCCAAGGACTGGCGAACGGACAAGATCCTGAGACGGCTCGAGGCCCTGCTCCTGGCCATGGACCGGGAGCACACGCTTATCATTTCCGGCACCGGTGATGTCATCGAACCGGACGAGTGCGTGGCGGCCATCGGATCCGGCGGCCCCTATGCCCTGGCGGCGGCGCAGGCCCTGGTGCGGCACTCGGACCTGGCGGCGGACGCCGTCGCCCGGGAGGCCATGAAAATCGCCGCGTCCATCTGCGTGTACACGAACGAGCAGGTGGTCATCCATGAACTGGGCGGGGACCGGACGGAAGACGAGGGGTGACGGACCGCGCCGTCGGGAACGGCGAACGGGAGACGGTAACGAACGGGATCATCGGGGATACGGTTTTTCCCGCGTATGCCTCCGGCATTCCCGCAACAGAGGGACTTATGGAAAAATCCGCGACAGTAAACAACCGGTTTTCAAAGGTATTGACCCCGAGGGAAATCGTCTGCGAGCTGGACAAGTACATCATCGGCCAGGACCAGGCCAAACGCTCGGTGGCCATCGCCCTCAGGAACCGGTGGCGGCGGCAGCAGGTCCCCCTGGAGCTGAGGGATGAGATCGCCCCGAAAAATATCATCATGATCGGCCCCACGGGCGTGGGAAAGACCGAGATCGCCCGGCGCCTGGCCCGGCTCGCCAACTCGCCCTTCCTCAAGGTGGAGGCCACGAAATTCACCGAAGTGGGATACGTGGGCCGGGACGTGGAATCCATGGTCCGGGACCTCACCGAACTGGCCGTCAACATGGCCAAGAAGGAGGAACAGGAGGGGGTCAGGGCCAAGGCCCGGGAGATGGCCGAGGAACGGCTGCTGGACCTGCTCCTCCCCAAGCGGAGGGAAGAGATTCGGGAGGAGGACACCGGCAAGGAAAAAACCCTGGAAGTGGTCAAGGTCGAGCGGGGCGAAGGCCGATCCACCCGCGAAAAGCTCAGGCGCCTTCTCCGCGACGGGAAGCTGGATGAACGTTTCGTGGAGATCGAGGTCTCCCACAGCAGCATGCCCATGGTGGAGATCTTTTCCAACGCGGGGATCGAAGAGATGGAGTTCAACATCAAGGAGATGTTCGGGAACATGTTTCCGGCCAAGAAAAAGAAACGCCGGGTCAAGATCCCGGAGGCCCTGGAAATCCTCTTTGAAGAAGAATCCCAGCGCCTGGTGGACATGGACCGGGTCGTGGAAGAGGCCATCCGCCTGACTGAGCAGAACGGCATCATCTTCCTGGACGAGCTGGACAAGGTGGCGGGGGCCGAATCCGCCCACGGTCCCGACGTCTCCCGGGAAGGGGTCCAGCGGGATCTCCTTCCCATCGTGGAGGGCTCCACCGTGACCACCAAGTACGGCATGGTGAAGACGGACCACATCCTCTTCATCGCGGCGGGGGCCTTCAACGTGAGCAAGCCCTCGGATCTGCTGCCCGAGCTGCAGGGGCGGTTCCCCATCCGGGTGGAACTCGACTCGCTGACAAAGGAAGACTTCGAGCGGATCCTGACCGAGCCCAGAAACGCCCTCATCACGCAGTACCGGGCCCTGCTGAAGACCGAGGGGATCGACCTGATATTCGAGGACTCGGCGGTGAGCGAGATCGCGGACATGGCCAGCCGGGTCAACGACCGCATGGAGAACATCGGGGCGCGGCGTCTGCACACGGTGATGGAGAAGCTCCTGGACCAGATCTCTTTCGACGCCCCGGACATGAACGAAAAGACGGTCCATATCACCAGCGAATACGTGGCGGAAAAGCTCAAGGATATCCTGGAAGACGAAAACCTGAGCCGGTATATCCTGTAGCCGTCCTTTTCCGCCCATACACGGGATACGAACATGACCACGCAACAAGCGGACAGGGCAACGGTTCTCATCGAGGCGCTGCCGTATATCCAGCGGTTCAACGGGGCCACCATCGTCGTCAAATACGGCGGGCACGCCATGGTGGATGAACGGCTCAAAAAGAATTTCGCACTGGATATCATCCTGATGAAATACGTGGGGCTCAACCCGATCGTGGTCCACGGCGGCGGCCCCCAGATCGGGGACTTCCTGAAACGCCTCGCCATTGACACGCAGTTCGTGGACGGCATGCGGGTCACCGATGCCGAGACCATGAACGTCGTGGAAATGGTCCTGGTGGGGAAGGTCAACCAGGAGATCGTCAACCTGATCAACCACAACGGCGGCCGGGCCGTGGGTCTGTCGGGAAAGGACGGCGGGCTGATCACCGCCGAGAAGATGACCTATCTGAAACGCATGGACGACGACCGGCCCCCGGAGATCATCGATATCGGCATGGTGGGCGAGATCACAGAGGTGGACTGCCGTATCCTCCTGAACCTGATGGAAAGCGAATTCATTCCCGTGATCGCCCCCGTGGGGGCGGGAAAAAACGGGGAGACTTACAATATCAACGCCGACCTGGTGGCCGGCCACATCGCCGCAGCCCTCAAGGCCCGGAAACTGATCCTGTTGACGGACACGAAAGGGGTGCTGGACCAGGAGGGGGACCTCCTGTCAACTCTCATGGCGGACGAAATTCCCCAACTGGTCCAGAACGGCGTCATCACGGGCGGCATGGTGCCGAAGGTCACCTGTTGTCTCCAGGCCCTGGAACGGGGCGTGGGGAAGGCCCATATCATCGACGGCCGGAAGGACCACGCCATCCTTCTCGAAATTTTTACAAAAGTGGGCATCAGCACGGAGATCGTGCCGTAGGGGCCGTTCTCCGATACCCCTGTCGCCCGAAAGAAAAAGGACGTCATCATGAACGAAACATCCGAAACGGAAACCACCATGCGCCGGGCGGACCGTTACATGTTCCGGACCTACGGCCGTTTTCCCGTCACCCTCGTCAGGGGGGAGGGGTGCCGTGTCTGGGATGAAGAGGGAAACGAATATCTCGATTTCGTGGCCGGGATCGCGGTCTGCGCCCTGGGCCACAGTGCGCCGCTGGTGACGCGGGTTCTCGAAGAACAATCACGGAAACTGGTCCATGTCTCCAATCTGTATTACACCCGGCCCCAGACGGAACTGGCCCGGCTGCTGGTGGAAAACTCCTTTGCGGACCGGGTCTTTTTCTGCAACAGCGGGGCCGAGGCCAACGAGGCGGCCATCAAGCTGGCAAGGCGGTACGCCGCTGAAAAATCCGGCCCGAAGCGGCATGTCATCATCTCCATGGAAAACTCCTTTCACGGCCGCACCATGGCCACCCTTTCGGCCACGGGGCAGAAAAAAATACAGGCCGGGTACGACCCGCTGCTGGACGGTTTCCGCTTCGTCCCCTTCAACGACCCGGACCGCCTGGCCGAGGCCATGGATGAATCGGTCTGCGCCGTGATCATGGAACCGATCCAGGGAGAGGGCGGGGTGGTGTGCCCGGAACCCGGTTACCTGGAAAAGGTCCGGGCCCTGTGCGACGCACGCGGCACGGCCCTGATCTTCGACGAAGTCCAGGTGGGAATGGGACGCACGGGACGGCTCTTCTGCCACGAGCATTACGGCGTCACGCCGGACATCATGACCCTTGCCAAGGCCATGGGCAACGGCCTGCCCATCGGCGCCATGCTTGCCACGGAGGAGATGGGAAAGGCCTTCGGCCCCGGCAGTCATGCCACCACGTTCGGAGGCACCCCCCTGGTGACCGCCGTATCCGGGGCCGTGCTCAGGAGCCTCCTGGAAGACGGCGTCATCGCGCACTGCGCGGCCGTGGGGAAATACTTCAGGGGCCGGCTGGAAGACCTGGCCGGACGGCACGAATGCGTCAGGGAGGTCCGGGGCATGGGCCTCATTCTCGGCATGGAACTGGACCGGCCCTGCGCCCCGGTCGTCTCCCGGTGCATGGCGGAAGGCTTTCTGGTAAACTGCGCCCAGGAAAGGGTCCTGCGCTTCATCCCCCCTCTTATCGTGACGGAGGCGGAGATCGATCGGCTGATCACGGTCCTGGACCGGATACTGGGAGAGATGGAGACGCCGGCCTGACATGACACCGCGCCGGGCGCAGCCGTCCCGGCGGATGAACACGGAGACACAACCTGCCATGAACAAGGATTTTCTGACCATACGCGACCTGACCCGGGAGGAGATCCTGGGTCTTATCGACCGGGCCCTGGAAATAAAGCGGGCCGGTGGAGACACGGGCCGCCCCTTTACCGGGGCCGTCCTGGGGCTTATCTTCGACAAGGCCTCCACGCGGACGCGGATTTCGTTCGAAACCGCCATGTTCCGGCTCGGCGGCCAGACCCTTTTCCTGGCCAGGGGCGATACGCAGCTCTCCCGGGACGAACCCATTGAGGATACGGCCCGGGTCCTGTCCCGCTACCTGGACGTCCTGGCCATCCGGACCTACTCCCAGGAGCTCATCGAGGAAATGGCCCGCTGGTCCCGGATCCCGGTCATCAACGCCCTCACGGACGACTACCATCCGTGCCAGGTCCTGAGCGATCTCATGACCGTGACGGAAAAACGGGGTCCCCTTCGCGGCCTGAAGGCGGCCTGGGTGGGGGACGGGAACAACATGGCCCATTCATGGATCAACGCGGCCCGGGTCCTGGGCTTCCAACTGACCCTCGCCTGCCCGCCCGGATATCATCCAAAGGCGGAGATCCTCGACGGATCGGGCGACAACATCTCGGTGGTGGAGGATCCCCTGGAGGCCGTTCGAGGGGCGGACGTGATCAACACCGATGTGTGGGCCAGCATGGGGCAGGAGGAAGAAAGGAAACGGCGCGTCAAGGATTTTCAGGGATTCCGGGTGGACGCGCGCCTGGTGGCCGCGGCCCGGCCCGATGTCCTGGTCATGCACTGCCTCCCGGCCCACCGGGGGGAGGAAATCTCCGCCGACGTCCTCGAAGGCTCCCATTCCGTGGTCTTCGACCAGGCGGAGAACAAGATGCATCTCCACCAGGCCCTGCTGGAAAAGCTGCTGACATGAAACGGCCGCCGCCCGGCGGCCACGACCGAAAAACAAGGTATCACGCATCCGGCGACACCCCGGACCCGGGGGTCCCGGTATCATCATGGGGAGGTTAAAACTTGGCTGAAAAGATAAAGAAAATCGTGCTGGCCTATTCGGGGGGTCTCGACACCTCCGTGATTTTGAAATGGCTCAAGGAGACCTACGAGTGCCGGGTGGTGGCCTACGCCGCGGACGTGGGCCAGGGCGACGAACTGGAAGGGATAAAGGAAAAGGCACTGGATACGGGCGCGGACGAGGTCATCGTGGAGGACCTGACCGAGGAATTCGTCCGTGATTTCGTGTGGCCCGCCTTGAGGGCCAATGCCATCTACGAGTCCTGCTATCTCCTGGGCACATCCCTGGCAAGGCCCATTATCGCCAGGGGACAGGTGGATGCGGCCCACAGGACCGGGGCCGACGCGGTGAGCCACGGCGCCACCGGCAAGGGAAACGACCAGGTGCGCTTCGAACTGGGCTACATGGCCCTGGACCCGGCCCTCCGGATTATCGCGCCCTGGCGGATATGGGACTTCAAGGGGCGGGAGGACCTCATGGAATATGCCCGCTCCAGGGGAATCCCCGTGCCGGTCACCAGGGAAAAGCCGTATTCCAGCGACCGGAACCTGCTGCACATCAGTTTTGAAGGCGGCATTCTCGAGGATCCCTGGAACGAGCCGCCCGAGGAGATGTTCGTGCTGACGGTCTCCCCGGAGAAGGCCCCGGACCGGCCCGCCTACGTGGAGATCGCGTTCGAGGCCGGTGACGCGGTGGCCGTTGACGGACGGCGGATGTCCCCGGCACAGATCCTGTCCCATCTGAACACGGTGGCCGGCGAAAACGGCATCGGCCGCGTGGACATGGTGGAAAACCGGTACGTGGGCATGAAATCGCGGGGGGTTTACGAAACGCCCGGTGGAACCCTTCTGAGGGCGGCCCACCTGGCCATGGAGACCCTCACCATGGACCGGGAGGTGGCCCATATCCGTGACGGCCTGATTCCCCGGTACGCGGAGATGGTCTATTACGGGTACTGGTTCTCCCCCGAGCGCAGGATGCTCCAGGCCCTCATGGACGAGGCACAGAAGAACGTCAGCGGCCTCGTCCGCATGAAGCTCTACAAGGGGAACTGCACGGTGGCCGGGGTCCGATCCGATACGTCCCTGTACGATCCCGACTTCGCCACGTTCGAGGGAGACGACGTTTACAACCAGAAAGACGCCGAGGGGTTTATCCGGCTGAGCGGTCTCCGTCTGAAGATCGCCCGGCTCCTGGAAAAAAGACGGAAGCCCGGTTCATAAAAGGCGCCCGGGAAGGGTCCTCCGCGGGTCTCACCACCGGCATAACCCGGCATAACAACGTCTCAAGGATTTCCACATGGCACAAAAACTCTGGGGCGGGCGTTTCAGGGAAGACATCGACGCCCTGGTCAACCGGTTCAACGCGTCCCTCCGGTTCGATCATCGTCTCTACGCCCACGACATTGAAGGGAGCATGGCCCACTGCCGGATGCTGGCGGCGAAGGACATCATCTCCGACCGGGAGGCGGCCCTGATCCTGGACGCCCTGGAGGACATCCGGGACCGGCTGGAGAGGAACGAGATCCCCCTGGGGGACGACGAGGACATCCACGGCCTCGTGGAACGCCTCCTGGTGGAGAAGATCGGGGACGTGGGAGCGAAACTCCACACCGGACGAAGCCGGAACGACCAGGTGGCCCTGGACGTGCGGCTGTGGGTAAAGGCCGCCATCGGCCGGATCACGGATCTCGTCCGCAGGACCCAGGCGGCCCTCCTCACGCTGGCCGAGGAAAATATCGACATCAGCCTGGCGGGCTAGACCCATCTGCAGCGGGCCCAGCCGGTCCTTCTGGCCCACCACCTGCTGGCCTACTACGAGATGCTGAAACGGGACCGGGACCGGTTTTCGGATACCCTGCGCCGGGTGAACCGAATGCCCCTGGGGAGCGCCGCGCTGGCCGGATCCACATTCGACCTGGACCGGGACGCGGTGGCCCGGGACCTCGGGTTCGACGGGATCACCCAAAACAGCATGGACGCGGTGAGCGACCGGGACTTCGCCCTGGAATTTCTTTTCGACGTCTCGATGCTGATGATGCACCTGAGCCGCCTCAGCGAGGAGCTGGTGATCTGGTCCAGCAGCGAGTTCGGGTTCGTCACCATCTCGGACGCCTTCTGCACCGGGAGCAGCATCATGCCCCAGAAGAAGAATCCCGACCTCCCCGAATTGATCCGGGGAAAGACCGGGCGGGCGTACGGGCACCTGATGTCGCTTCTCACCACCATGAAGGGGCTTCCCCTGACCTATAACAAGGACATGCAGGAGGACAAGGAGGCCCTGTTCGACGCCTCGGACACGGCGGAGATCTGCCTCGAGGTCATGCACCGGCTCCTGGGGGAGATCTCCTTTGACGGCGCCCGGATGAAGGCCGCCACCGAAAAAGGATTTCTCGCGGCCACGGACCTGGCCGACTACCTCGTCCGGAAGGGGCTCCCCTTCCGATCCGCCCACGAGATCGTCGGCCGGATGGTCCTTTCCGCCCTGGACGAGGGGAAAGAGCTTCACGAACTCTCCCTGGAGCAACTGAAATCCTTTTCCGAAAAGATCGATTCCGATGTCCATGAATGGCTGGACCCTTCGAGATGTCCCGACCGGCGGAACATCCCCGGCGGGACCGGCCCGGAAATGGTGAAAAAAAGCCTTGCCAGGGCCAAAGAGGAGATTTGGAGTTGAAAAACCACCGGATAGTTCTTCTCGTGTTACTCGGGATGCTGTTGATCCTGCCGCTCTCCTGCGGCAAAAAAGGCCCCCCTTTCCTGCCCCGGAAAACCACTTCCCTGAAAGTGGAAGGGCTGAAAGGGACATGGTCCGGGGACGGCGTCCGGCTGACCGGGACCGTTCCCGCGTTCAAAAAGCGCAACGCGGGAACCCCGGCCTCGATCCGATGCAGGATATACCATGTGCGATACGATCTGGAGGCGCCGCCCTGCGAGGGGTGCCCCATCTCCTTCCCGCGGTACCGGGTTGTAAAAGGACGCATTTCCGCGGAAAAGACGTTCTCGTGCCGGTTTCCCGTGGACAGGGAGGACGGCATCCACTATTTCCAGGTCCGCCTGATCGACCCGGAGGGCGCCGTGGGGCCCCCCTCCGACCGGGCGGCACTGCGGGTTCCGAAATGACGTCCGGCGTGGTCCCTGAAACAGGGATGCCAGTAGCGGACGAGTGAATAGATGCATCATTTTCAATATAAAAACAACGAGCTGTACTGTGAGACGGTCCGGGTGGCGGACGTGGCCCGGGCCGTGGGGACCCCACTCTATCTCTATTCAAGGCGGACGCTGCGCCGCCATTTCAGGGCCTTTGACGGGGCCTTTGACGGGGTCCGGCACCTGACCTGCTTTTCCGTGAAATCGAACCCCAACCTGGCCGTCCTGAACCTGTTCGCCCGGGAAGGCGGGGGCATGGACATCGTCTCCGGGGGGGAACTCTACCGGGCGCTCAGGGCCGGCGTGGATCCCGGAAAAATCGTCTTCTCCGGGGTGGGGAAAGGGGCGCAGGACATGGCCGACGCCCTGGCCGCCGGGATCCTCATGTTCAACGTGGAATCGGTCCAGGAACTCCGGAAACTGGACGATATCGCCGGGGCCGCGGGGAAGACGGCGCCCGTCGCCCTCCGGGTGAATCCGGACGTGGATCCCGGGACCCATCCCTATATCTCCACGGGTCTCAGGGAAAACAAGTTCGGGATCGATATCCGGGAGGCCATGGAACATTACGCGGCCGCGGCCGGCATGGACCATCTCCGGGTCGCCGGGGTCTCCTGTCACATCGGATCCCAGCTGACCGAGGTAAGCCCTTTTGTGGCCGCGCTCAGGAAGGTGAAGGACCTGGTCCGGCGCCTGGAGGAACGCGGCATCCCGGTGGAATACCTGGACCTCGGCGGCGGCCTGGGAATCACCTACGACCGGGAAACACCTCCCCATCCGAAGGCCTATGCCGAGGCCATTGCCGGGGAAATGGGCGGTTCCGGCCCCACGCTGATCCTGGAGCCGGGACGGGTGATTGCGGGGAACGCGGGGATACTGGTGACCGAGGTGCTGTACACCAAGGTATCGAACGACAAGACCTTTGTGATCGTGGATGCAGGCATGAACGACCTCATGCGGCCGTCCCTTTACAATTCCTACCACGCCATCGAGCCGGTGCGAAAATCCCGGCGCGGCACGGTCGTTGCGGACGTGGTGGGCCCCATCTGCGAATCCGGGGATTTTTTCGCAAAGGCGCGGGAGCTTTACGCCTTTGAACCCGGCGACCTGGCGGCGATCATGAGCGCCGGGGCCTACGGGTTCAGCATGGCCTCCAACTACAATTCACGGCCCAGGGCCTGCGAGGTGATGGTGGACGGAGACCGGTTCGAGGTCATCCGGGAGCGGGAGACCCGCGAGGACCTGGTCCGGGGCGAACGGATCCCCGGTTTTCCGGCGGACTGATCCGTTCAGGATCAAAACAATGGCTTCCATTGTTTTGATCTTGGGCTTAGGGATTCGAAATTATCTGCGCAGGATTCAGGTTTTAAACTGTACGAGAAAGTGATTCGATGGACCCCATTGAATTCTGGAAAATGAGCGGAAGCGGTAACGATTTCATCCTGATCGACAACCGTGACGGCCGCATCGGGGACGCGGAGGCCGGCCCGCTGGTGGAAAGGATTTCCCGGCGGCGGGAATCCGTGGGTGCCGACGGCGTGATATTCGTCACCCGGTCGGAGCGGTGCGATTTCGCCTGGCGTTACCTGAACGCCGACGGCGGGGAGGTGGAGATGTGCGGAAACGGGGCGCGGTGCGTGTCCCGTTTCGCCTATTTAAAGGGGATCGCGGGACCCCGTATGACCTTTGAAACCCTGGCCGGTCCCGTCTCCTCGGAGGTGAAGGGCCGCAGGGTCAAGGTCCGGATGCCCGCCCCCTCGGACCTCCGCCTGGACATCGGCCTGCCCCTGGAAACGGGCTGGCGGCGCGTGGACTATCTCCATACGGGCGTTCCCCACGTGGTGGTGGCGGTGGAGGACCTGGACGGCCACCCGGTGGTGGAACACGGGCGCGCCATCCGGCGCCATCCCCTGTTTTCACCCGAAGGGACCAATGCCGATTTCATGCGGATCACCGGCCCCGGCCGCCTGGAGATGCGGACCTATGAACGGGGGGTGGAAGATGAAACCCTGGCCTGCGGCACCGGCGCCATTGCCTGCGCCCTGGTCACCGCAGTGCGGGAGGAATTTCCTTCCCCTGTACGGGTAAAAACCCGCGGGGGAGAGGAACTGGTTATCCATTTCCAGCGGGCGGACGCATCCCCGGACCGGTTCGACCGGGTCTGGCTCGAGGGAGACACCGCCCTCATCTACGAGGCCCGGCTGCATGACGAGGCCCTGTAAGATCCCTGATGCCCGCTTTCGGGCGTATCCGCCGGTCCGGAAACGGGCCGCCGAATTCGAATTTTTACCAAAAGGCCCGGGCAGACCGATCCCGGCCCGGCCTTTGGGAAGGAGGATATCATGTTTAAAGGATCCATTGTCGCCATTGTGACCCCTTTCAGGGAAGGGAAAGTGGACGAAAACGCCTATCGTGAACTGATCGAGTTCCAGATCGAAAACGGCACCAGCGCCATCGTGCCCTGCGGGACCACCGGAGAATCCGCCACCCTGAATATGGCGGAGCACGCCCGGGTGATCGACATCGCCATAGAGACCGTCAACAAGCGGGTCCCGGTCATCGCGGGAACCGGGGGGAACAGCACCCTTGAGGCCATCGAGCTGACCCGGCACGCCAAGGAGGCGGGGGCCGACGCCACGCTTCAGGTCACGCCCTATTACAACAAACCGACCCAGGAGGGACTCTACCGCCATTTCAAGGCCATCGCCGACAGCGTGCACCTTCCCCAGGTGCTCTACAATGTCCCCGGCCGGACCAGCGTGAATATGCTGCCGGAGACCGTGGCCCGGCTGGCCGAACTGCCGGAGGTGGTGGCCGTCAAGGAGGCCTCCGGAAACCTGGGCCAGATGGCGGAGATCGTCCGCCTGGCCGGGGACAAGATCACCCTCCTCTCCGGGGACGACAACCTCACCCTCCCGGTGCTGGCCATCGGCGGGACCGGCGTGATCTCCGTTGTGGCCAACATCGTGCCCGGCGACAGCGCGAAGATGGTGGACGCCTGGCTGGCGGGGGACCTGGAAAAGGCCCGGACCCTCTTTTATCAGCTCCTTCCCCTGTGCAAGGCCATGTTCTACGAGACCAACCCCATACCGGTGAAGACCGCCCTCGGCCTGATGGGGAAAATCCGGGACGAGATGCGGCTCCCCATGTCGCCCATGTCCCCCGCCGGACTGGAACGGCTGAAGGCCGCTCTCAAGGCGTACGGGCTCATCGGATAATCTCCCGGATCCCCGGGCCGGGTTCCCGGAATCCGGTCCGGACGGGTCCGGCCGTTACATGGATATGCCGACAGGGATGAAGGAGGCATCATGATCAGGGTAATCGTGGCCGGCGCGGCCGGCAGGATGGGAAAACGGATCATCCACATGATCCGGGAAAATCCGGAGGTGGAACTGACCGGCGCCTTTGAACGGCCGGACCACCCGGAAGTAAACGCGGATGCCGGGCAGGTGGCGGGCATCGGGGAGACCGGCGTGCGTATCGCCGGATCCCCCGACGGCGTGATGGACGCGGGTGACGTGGTCATCGACTTTTCCGCCCCCCAGTCGACCCTGGACAATCTCCGCCTGGCGTCCGAAAAGGGGCTGGCCATGGTGATCGGCACCACGGGCATCACGGGGGAGGCACTCGCACAGGCGGAGGACCTCGCCCGGGGGATCCGGTGCGTGATGGCGCCCAACATGAGCGTGGGCGTCAACGTGATGTTCAAGATCGCGGGCGAGATGGCCCGCATACTGGGAAACGACTATGACATGGAGATCCTCGAGACCCATCACCGCCTCAAAAAAGACGCGCCCAGCGGAACGGCCGTTCGCCTGGCCCGGATACTGGCCGAGGCCGTGGGCCGCGACCTGGAAAAGGTGGGCGTTTATGAGCGGAAAGGGATCATCGGGGAAAGGAGCCGGGAAGAGATCGGCATCCAGACATGGCGGGCCGGCGACATCGCCGGGGAACACACCGTCATGTTCGGGGGCATGGGCGAACGCCTCGAACTGACGCACCGTGCCCACAACCGGGACAACTTCGCCAGGGGCGCGGTCCGGGCCGCGGTGTGGGTGATGCAACAGCCTGCAGGGCTATACGACATGCAGGACGTCCTGGGTCTCAGGTGACACGCACGCAGGTTGAGGAGTTTCCAAGAGTCAACTACTATCGCCTCAAGGCGATAGCTTGATGGGCCAATCGCCTCGTC
>CAZCVB010000052.1:0-10583 GCA_964501805.1 uncultured Desulfobacteraceae bacterium
GACGCCGCCCCCCAGATCCACCGGTTCAAAGGGCCGATCAAAGACATTGACGCACCGGACACCGAACCGTTTTTCCAGGACGGTATATCCAAGGGTTGAAACGGCGTGGGAAAAGGTCTTCGTGTCCTTTGGATCGAGGGTGACCGATCCCTCTCCGATGGTGATCCCGCCGACGCCCCGCTCCTTCAGGAGCCGCACCACGTCCTCCACCACCCGGGACGTGGTGATAACGCCCCATTTCGGAAATACCGCGGTACGGGACCAGAAAACGATGTTGGGCTTGATGAAAACCCTGGCCCCCGGCGGCAGGGTGTCGAGCCCGCCGCACAGGTCCACGGCCCGGCGGACCGACGCCGCCGGTTTTTCATACCGCACGATCGATACCACGTGTTTTCCCGATCCACGTCTCATATTCCATCCCCTTCCGGACCCCATGGGGCCGCCCGATCCGGGGGCCGCATTTATCGCGGGGGCCCGAACTTTCTGAACAGGGCGAACATCTCGTCTTTCAGGCTGTCCGGGATCATGGTGAGGTCTTCCTTTTCAAGCATCACGAACTCGGCGCTGCTCCGGACCAGGAGCCGCCCCTCGTCATCCCGGACCTCGCCTTTCGCCGTGATCCTGGGCGGACGCGAATCGTCCAGCATCGTCCCTTTCACGGTCAGCGGGACCCCGATGAGCACGGGCCGCACGTATTTGACCGTCATCTTTCGCGTGACCAAGAGCCTTTTCTTGAAATAAAAAATGGCCCAGGACATGACCTCGTCCACCAGCGTGGACACGATGCCGCCATGGGCCACGTTTTCCCACCCTTCATGGTTTTTCCCGAGGGTGATATCGGAACACACGGCGTCCCCGACCCGGTAGAACCGGAGGTCCAGGCCGATGGGATTCTCGGTCCCGCACGCGAAACAATGATGCCCTTCCAGTTTTTCGATCTCCACCCGTTGTTCATCAAACATGCCGTTCTCCCCGTGGTCCGGCCGCCTCGGCCAGTATGGTAAACCAGGTCATTTCATGATCCCATTCCCGGAGGATCCTGAAGCCCCGATGGACCAGCCGTTGCCGGATATCCCGGTAAGGGCTTCGCATCAGCCCGGAAAGGATCACCATCTCTTCCCCGCCGAAAGGCCTCTTTTCCAGCAACCCCCGGATCACCGGATAATGGATATTGGATATCACCAGGTCCGCCGGTTCGTCGAAAAAATCCTCTGCGGGCGCCGCCATCACCTGCACGGCCGCCTCCAGCCCGTTGAGCCGGACGTTCCGGACCGCCGTCTTCCGGCAGAGGGGGTTCAGGTCGACCGCCAGGACCCGGTCCGCGCCTGAAAAGGCGCTGGCCACGGCCAGGACTCCCGTGCCGGTCCCCAGGTCCAGGACCGTTGAAAAGGACCGGCGGCGGCGGGCGACCCCGATGGCGCGAAGGCAATCCCTCGTGGTGGGATGGAGCCCGTTCCCGAAAACGACACCGGGATCCAGGAGTATCTCGACGGCGTCCGCGTCCGCCGCGTTCCGGCGCCATGGCGGCAGGATCACGAAATCCCCTGCGCGGACACGGCCCTCCCCTTCCCCCTGCCATTCTTCGTACGCGAAGTGAAACTCCTGGACAAGCCGCAGGTCCGGCCGTGTTTTCAGCAACCGCGAAACCGCTTCCGCCGAGGGGGCGCTGAAAAAAAGAAACGAGGTATCGTTCTCCACCCAGTTGCCGAGAAAATTTTCTTCCGGACCGGGTTCTTCCGTCTCCCGGACGCGCCCCTGAATATAGTAGATATACAGATCATCGTACGGCCGACGCTTTTCCATATCCGGTCTCTTCCGTTCTCGACGCCGTTTGTCACCATCCGCCCGGGCCGCCCGGATCCCACGCCGAACCCGGGGCCCCATGCTCCGAAAGGCCGCCGTCATCAGGTCTGAATATCCAGTTGCGCGATCATGCCATGAGCGAAACGGATGATGAATTCCCTTTGTCGCGGGGTGGCATATGCCGCGCACGGGCACTGCATGTTTGCCAGACTGCGGACGAGCAGTTCAAATTTGACCCAGTCCGTTCCCGCTTCCACGGCAAACACATGCGGACCGCACCCGGAGTGAGCGAACTGGGTCCCGCTCAGGAGGTCCTTCGGGATCTTTATCCAGAACAGGCCGTCAAGGTCGGAGGATACGGCATTTTCCCGGAGAAACCGCCTCACCGCCTCCATATGAACGGAAGTAATTTCATCAATCAGGTAGGCCCTCACGTCCCCTCCCCTTCTCCATCGGTCTCGCGCTTTTTTCCGGAGAGAAACGCGTCCGTCACGGAGTAGGCCCACAGCAGGCCGAAAAGGCCCAGAAGGATCCAGAGGGCGGAGAAGTCCCCGGCCCTGATCCGCGCCATGAGGGTCCCGGGCGCCTCGGCGCCGGAGGCGCCCGCCCGCAGGGCGGCATGGACGATCCGGTAGAGCTTTATCACAGTGGCGCAGAAAAGCACGAGGCACCCGCTAAGAATGGCGGCGCCCTTTTTCAGGTCCTGGTTCAGGATCTGCCCGAGACCCGGGATCACAAAGGCGGAGCAGAGCGCGGAAACAAGGGCTTTTTTCATGGGGATTACCGGTTTACCGTCGCGTATCTCTTGAGAAAAATATGGAATGGTAGTAGGGAATATCCGGAAACGTCCGGCACCCATCCACTTTTTGAGAAGATACCGCAACCCGCGGGCCTTGTCAATTTGATCGACATGGCAGGACACGCCACGGCCGGACAACATACGCCGGCGGACTTCTTTTCCGGACGCGCGCACGGACCGCCGGTTTTTCACGGGATACACAGGGAGGAGACATGATCCAGTCTGTACCCGGAGACATCCAGGTCAATATCCCCTTCTCCATGCTCAGGACCGGCTACCTGCACCGGTTCATCCGCAGGCGGCTGAACCCGGAAATCGGGATGGATGCCGAATCGCTGGACACGTGCCCGCCTCCGGATTTCAGGGAGATCGCCGGAAAATTGAGGGGCGCCGGGCTCATTGTGACGCTTCACGCCCCTTTTAACGATCTTTCGCCCGGCTCCATCGATGCCCGGATCCGGGCCGTGACCCGAAAGCGGTTCGAACAGGTACTGCGCCTGATCCCCGTGTTCAGACCCAGGGCGGTGGTCTGCCACGCCGCCTATGAAGCAAGGCGCTACGGATACGTGAGGGACGCCTGGATCGAGAACAGCCTCGAAATGTGGTCTTGGTTCGGGAGCCGTGTCCGGGACATGGGATCCCTGCTGACGCTGGAAAACGTGTTTGAACAGGGTCCGGACGACATCCGCGTCCTGTTCGAAAACCTCCCGGGCGTGGGATTCTGCCTCGACACCGGGCACGTGGCCGCGTTCAGCAACACGCCCATGGAGACATGGATCGCATCGCTCGGTTCCCGCCTGGCCCAGCTCCATTTGCACGACAACAAGGGGAGTGCCGATGAACACCTGGGTCTCGGAAAAGGGACGATCGATTTCAAGGAACTCCTTTCGCGCGTAAAGACGGTGAAAGAGCGGCCGCCCATCATCACCCTCGAGCCCCACCGGGAGGCGGATCTCAAACCCAGTCTTGAATACCTGGCCCGCGTCTGGCCATGGTGAACGGGGCGGGTTGATTTCCCCGTTGAATTTCGGGCGGCATTGCTATAGGGTCGCAGGTATCGTGGGAAACAAACATCCCGGGAGGCAGCGGGAAAGATTTTTTGGGACGACAATGAGGAGGAAAATTCATGCAGTTAGAAGACGTGGTCATTTCAAAATCCATCATCAAGACCTTTCAGGAAAAACTCCTCGGCATCCTGGAAGTGGACGTGGCGCTGGTGGGCGCGGGTCCGGCCAATCTGGTGGCGGGATATTACCTGGCCCGGGCGGGCCGCCGTGCGGTCATCTTTGAATCCAAGCTCGCTCCGGGAGGCGGCATGTGGGGTGGGGGCATGATGTTCAACGAAATCGTGATCCAGGAAGACGCCCTCGACATCGTAGAGGAATTCGGTATCCGGGTCCAATCGAAAAAGGACGGCTACCACACCATGGACAGCGTGGAGGCTACGTCCTCCATCATCTCCGCCTGCGTTCGGTCCGGCACGGTTATTTTGAACCTGGTAAAGGTCACCGATGTTCTGTTCCGGGAGGCGGACGGCGGCCCGAGGGTCTCCGGCCTGGTGATCAACTGGTCGCCCGTCGAAAAGCTGGGGCTTTACGTGGACCCGCTCGGGATAAAGGCATCTTTCGTGGTGGACGGAACGGGCCATCCGGCCAACCTCTGCCGGACCGTGGCGCAGAAGATGGGCGTGCGGCTCAACACACGGACAGGGGACGTGGTGGGAGAGATGCCCCTGTGGGCGGAAAAGGGTGAACAGTTCACCGTGGAAAACACGGCCGAGGTCTTCCCGGGGCTGTTTGTCGCGGGCATGGCCGCAAACAACGCGTTCGGCGGCCCACGGATGGGTCCCATCTTCGGCGGCATGCTGCAGTCGGGGAAAAAGGTGGCCGATATCCTGGCCGAAAAACTGGGATAAGCGGAAACAGCGGCCCGTTAAAAGGGCGCATCTTCCGGCTTCACAACGCAAAAAACGCATCGAAACGCAGGTCCGTCATGTCGAAAGGCGTTTCCGGAA
The DNA here is from genome assembly GCA_964501805.1 of uncultured Desulfobacteraceae bacterium. Taxonomy (GTDB): domain Bacteria; phylum Desulfobacterota; class DSM-4660; order Desulfatiglandales; family Desulfatiglandaceae; genus CAZCVB01. The sequence goes on from CAZCVB010000052.1 coordinate 4,617, forward strand.
TCCGTCAGCGGATGGAAGGGGTCCATCTTTATTGTTTTTCGCCCGGCCCCTTTCTCGGGGAACGGGATCCCGTGGCGGTGGTGGCGGCCCAGATCCGGGGGGGGGCCGACCTGATTCAGCTCAGGGAAAAAGAGATGAACAGGAAGGACCGCCTGATGCTGGGAATAAAACTCCGGGAACTGACCCGGCGCGAGGGCGTCCTTTTCATCGTGAACGACGATCTGGACCTGGCCCTTATCCTTGATGCCGACGGCGTGCATCTGGGACAGGAAGACATCCCCATCCGGTTCGCCCGCCCCCTGATGAAAGACAGGATCATCGGGGTCTCCACCCACAACATGGAACAGGTGGACGAAGCCGTCGCCTCCGGGGCGGATTATATCGGGATCGGGCCGGTCTTCGAGACCCTCACCAAGGCGGACACGGAACCGCTCATCGGCCTTGCTCTCCTCGAGCGGCTCCGGGACCGGTGCCCGGTTCCCTATGTGGCCATCGGCGGCATCTCAAGGAAAAACATCGCATCCGTAACCGCCACCGGCTGCCGGCGCGTCGCTGTGATCTCGGATATCCTCATGGCCGATGACATCGAAGACCGGTGCCGGACGATCAGGGGTTATCTGTCATGACGGAACTGATGGAACGGCCTTTCGGAAAATCCGTCACGCCGAAGGAAAAATTAAGGCGGCTCCTGGAAACGGTGGTCCCCGAGGACAGCGTTGCCATCCTGATCAACGCGGACCCGGACGCCATGGCCAGCGCCATGGCCTTAAAGCGGCTTTTCTGGAGGAAGGCCTGGAAGGTGGGAATTTATCACATCAACCCCATCCAAAGGGCCGATAACCTGGCATTCATCAGGAGCATCGGGATCAAACTGAAACATGTGCGTCATCTCAAATCCGGGGACATCACGCGATGGGCCATCGTCGATTCCCAGCCGGATCATCACGAGGCGTTCAGGGGCCGTTCCTTTGACATTATTATCGACCATCATCCGGCGCTCGTTACCTCCAGGGCGCGCTTCATGGACATCCGGGAGGAATACGGCGCCAACGCCGCCATCATGACCGAATATCTGAGGACCGGAGGCATACGGCCGGCATCCCGCCTTGCCACCGCGCTTTTCTACGGGATCAAGACGGACACCGACAACTTCGTAAGAGACGCCACCACCCATGACATCAACGCATTTCGGTACCTGTACCGTTTCACCAACGTAAACATTATCAAAAAAATCGAGTCCTCCGAAATCACCCGGGAAACACTGGAAAGCTACCGTCTCTCCATGGAGCGGCTGCGCCTTATCAGGGACATCGCCGTGATCCACATGGGTGCCGTCGAAAGCCCGGATATCCTCGTCATCCTGGCGGATTTTTACATGAAGCTGGCGGAAGCCACATGGAGCGTCGCCTCCGGAACATTCGGCGACAAATTGGTGGTAATCATGAGGTACGCGGGGTTTCGGAAAGACGCCGGAAAAATGGCCCAAAGGCTTTTTACGCAGTGGGGAGGCTCCGCCGGCGGCCACAAAGGGGCCGCGAGAGCCGAGATACCCGTTGCAGGGCTGCCGCCCCGGGCCCGGAACCCCGAAGGTCTCGGGGACTTCGTCCTGAAAACGATCGGGAAGCTCAAATAGGGTGGAAAGGCCATCATCCGAAAGACAGTCAATGACAAAGGAGAAACCGGCTTTGGCACGGTTCAAGACGGAAACCATCAATGAACGGCTGATCCAGAATGTCAAGGGGTTGATCGAGAACGACGACCGTCCGGCCATTGAAAAACTCGTCGATGAGATGAGAGCCGCGGATCTCGCCGACCTGATCGAACATCTGGCGCCGGAAGAACGCCTGTTCATCTTCAAGTTCCTGGAGCCGGATGGAGCCGGAGACGTGCTGGTGGAAATTGAATCCCCGGTCCAGGAACGGATCCTGGGAGAACTGGACAACCAGGCGATTTCGGAAATCGTCCAGGAGCTGGATTCCGATGACGCGGCCGACCTGGTTGGAGACCTTCCGCCGGAAAGGGCCCGGGACGTCATTGAAAGCGTGGGAGATGATGTCTCGGCCGAATTGGACAAGCTCCTCCCCTACCCGGAAGACACCGCCGGCGGGATCATGGCCTTGGAATTCGTGGCCATCCGGGCCGACGCCACCATCGGGGACGCCATCGAAATGGTCCGGGCCAAGAGGGAGGAAGTGGAGGATCTCTATTATCTCTGGGTGACGGACGAATTTGACAGGCTCATTGGGGTCATTTCCATGAAGGACCTGATCCTGGAACCCCCGGAAAAAAAAATCAGAGAGATCATGCACCCGGAAGTCATCTCCGTCCCCGTGGACACGGATCAGGAAGAAGTGGCCCGCCTGGTGAAAAAATACGACCTGGTGGTGATCCCGGTGGTGGATGAAAACAACCGGCTCGTAGGCCGTATTACCCACGACGACATCATCGACGTTATCGAAGACGAGGTGGACGAGGATATCTCCCTGATGGCTGGCGTCATCCGGCAGGAAATCGCGGAAGAATCACCGGTAAAGATCTCCAAGGCCCGCCTGCCGTGGCTCATCGCCGCGCTCCTGGGGGAAATCGTCGCCGCCTTTGTCATTCACCAGTTCGAGGCCTCCATTGAAAAAGTCATCGCCCTGAGCTTCTTTTTCCCTGTGGTGATGGCCATGGGAGGCAGCACCGGAAATCAGGCATCCACCATTGCCGTCCGTGGTCTGGCCACCGGCGATATCAGCCTGGTCAATATCGGAAAGAGATTATGGCTCGAGATGCGGGTGGCCCTTTTAAACGGCCTGATCTGCGGCATTCTTCTCGGCCTGATCGTCGGGTTCTGGCTTTCGGATTTTGTCCTGGGCGGGGTGGTGACCCTTGCACTGCTCCTCATTGTGCTGAATTCGGGATTTATCGGAGCAGGCGTTCCCCTGGCGCTGAAACGTCTCAACATCGATCCCGCCCTGGCGACCGTTCCCTTTGTTTCGACGTCCAGCGATATCTTCAGCCTTCTCATTTACCTCGGCCTGGTCACCCTTTTCCTGCACCTTACGGCCTGACGAAAACCGGGCGATGGCGGCGATCTAATTCCTGACGGTCTTCGGAGGATAGCGATGGATCAGGATCGGATCAAAGGGGGTGCTCTTCGAAATCCCGGCCTTGATCCGGTTCGCCTCCGACAGCCTGTAATACGGTCCCACGATGACCCGGTGCCAGTGCCGCTCCCCGATGGAAACGGTCTCGATGCGCGGTTTCAATCCCTGCCGCTCAAGGTTGCGGACCGTTTTCAGTGCCCGCGCCCTCTCCGTAAACGACGCGATCTGGACATCCACGAAAACCGGCGTTCCCGCCGGACAGGGCGGTTCCGGTATCTCGGAAACCAGTTCCCTGTTGGTCCTTTCAACGAGATCCAGGACCTTCTCCTCCTGGAGGTGGAAGCCGCATCGCAATGCGGCGGGCACAATGCCGAACAGGCTGAAAGGCACCCCCCCTTCGTGCGCCCGTTTGCGAAGAGTCCTTTGCCATACCACCGCCCGGCTGCTCCCCTCCACCATCTTTATTTCCACCTCAAGGGAAAGCTGGGAATAAACCCCCAGGTATATCTTTGAAAAATCCCTGACCCGGCCGTAAATGACGTAATCCGCGTCAAAAATCTTACATAGGGTCTGCGGAGGGAGATCTCTCCACTTCCTGGAAAATATCTTTTCAAAAGACGTTAACACGCGGTCCACTTCGCTCAGCTCGAGGTCACGATAGTTCTTGGAAGCGAAATGGTCGTAAAAGCTTTTTCTTTCCAGGACATGGAGGTCCGTTTCCGCCGTGTCGTTTTCAAAGGGAAGGATCACCACCCGCTTCGCCGTCTTATCTCCCGGCGGCCAGTGAAGATCGCTCCTGTCCCCCGGGCGCCGGGAGGGAACCGTGCCGCATCCCTGAAGAAAAAGGGGCAACAGGAGAAGGAGAATGGTGCCGGTTACGGCTTTCATTTTGTGCGGACAGGGCGGACGGAAAACGGGATATGGCGGAAAAAGGCGGATAGACGAAAAAAAGGAGAAATGACCGGGCTCATTTTTCATCAAAAAGGTCCGCCAGGGAGTGCCGGTCGGCTTCGGAAATTTCAACGAAACAAACACCCATGGCATAGGCCTTCGCATCCGCGCCGATGCCGTAAAGATCCGACCAGATCACCCGGCCCTGGAATTCGATCATGGGGTGGTCCGGGGGAATGATGCCCATGCGAAACACCTCTTCCATACGCAAGGGTTCCTCGCACCGAATGGAAATCCCGTCCACCGTTATGTTCTTTGTCTCAGCTTCGATGGTGCCGTCGTCCGTCAATATCACAACAGGCCATTTGACGCTGTGCCGCGGATACCTGCGTCTTTCCCTGTTTTCGCCCACCGTGTCTCCCCCTTGTGAATACCCGCTGCACGCTTCCATCGGTCGGATTCCCAACGGCAACACCCCCACTGATTTTGACCCTATTCGAAACCCGGGGGAATGTCAAATTTGATAGATATCCTCAACCGGAGGCGTCGATCGGCCATTCGCCTCGTTCCTGGAGTACGCTTTTGTATACCGCAAGCGCTTCATTGACTGCCGGCATTCCCGCATAGGTACCTACCTGGAAGAAAATTTCGGCCAGCTTCCGCGGATCACACCCCACATTCAGGGCGGCATTGACGTGCAGTCTCAGTTCATCTCCGGCACGGATGGCGGCCAGCACAGCGCACGCGGCCATCTGCCTTTCAGGAAGGGTCAGGACCGTCCTGGAATAGAGGTGTCCGGTGATGAATCTTGAAAACTCGTTGGCCAGGTCCCTGTCAAAGGCCTTCCACAGCAGGTAGGGCGGATCCATCCGGACACCCTTGCCAAAGAGCTTTTTCGCCGTTTCCTGCGTCTTTTTTTTCAGTTCTTCTTCATTCACTTCAGGGTCCTCCGGTTCAATTTTATCCAGGCCTCGGCCGCAGGCCGGGCCAGCCGGAAAAAAGTCGTATCACAAAAAAGCCCATAGACCGGCCGGAAAATCCATGTGCATTTCAAAGCCTCCGCAAAGGCGCCGACCGACGAACGATCCCGCCGCAGAGCAACGGGATATCCCGCAACGGCATTGTACCGTCGCAAGATCGACTATTATAGCGCCCATCCATAAACGGCCTTTTCGCCCAATATCTGCGTTATGCCTTGATCTTGAACAATCCCGCCATGGCGGGACTCATTTCTGAATGGGCACTATTTTATAAATTTCACCGCTATTTTCCCGTGAAATTTGAGGCACAGCGAATAAAAGCTTCCCACGATGCCGTTTTTTTCCGGCGCAAACCTCTTTACATTTGTTTAGGAAATGCTCCGCGAAAAGATGCACGCACACCCGAGAAGCTTTTATTCGTGGAAACCCTGCTGATTTTGATGCTGGGTCTCCATATACATAAATTTATAGTCAATAATACATATATATTTATCTCTGTCAAGAAGTTTTTTATAAATTAGATGAAAATTATTAAAATAATACAAACTCACAGGTCAAAGATCCAAATTCGATCGGTTTTCCCTGCCTTCCTCCTTGCGGACAAAGGAGAGTGGCAGGGCTTCCCTAAAGAAGTCGCCCGCCGTGGTCTGCGGCAGTCTTTCACAACGCTCACCGCGCCAGGGCCGGAGGGGATGGGTGTTGTTTTTAACCGGTCCTGCCGATGGCTTGCAAAGGCCATGGCAGTGGGCACGGGGAAGGGGCGGCTTCGTTCAGACGAACAGGAACGGTTATTTCCGGCAAGCCCCTTCCACGGGCCCACGTTCGATTATGAAGAATCAGGACCGATTAAAAACAATGCCCGGCTCCGGAGGCCCATCGGAAGTCCCAATGATACCGGATCCCTCCGGGCACAGTCTCCGAAGCCAGGATGACCGGTCACGTTCAACAATCTGGACTCAAGGATCATCCGAAAAAAAGGATTTTCTCAAGACAGAAAAGAAGACGGG
>CAZCVB010000052.1:10683-12310 GCA_964501805.1 uncultured Desulfobacteraceae bacterium
GGACTCAAGGATCATCCGAAAAAAAGGATTTTCTCAAGACAGAAAAGAAGACGGGATTGTCAAGTGTGAAGGGTTACTCCCGCATGAGCGGAGAGTCAGCGCCGGGTTCCCACATGAACGGCCTGGGTACCGAACATCAGAGAACGGTAGCGCACGTTCTCAAGGCCGGCACTTTGCATAATGGAGGCCAGCTGTTCCGGTGGAACGAACGCACGGGTAGAACTCGGAAGGTATCGATACGCCGCATTTTGCCGGGTCAACAGATAACCCAGGAAAGGGATCACCACCTCCAGATGAAACAGGACCAGGGGTCTCAAAAGGCCGGTCCGGGGAGGAGAGGTGTCAAGGCACACCACCTTTCCCCCCGGCCGGACCACGCGCATCTGCTCCTGGAACGCCCGTCGGGCATCCGTGACGTTCCGGATCAGATAGGCCGAGGTCACGGCATCAAAGCTTTCGTCCGGAAAAGGTAAACACAGGGCATCCCCCGCACACCACAGGATCCGCCTGCCCCCATTCCGCAAACGCCCCACCCGCATCATATTGAGGGTAAAGTCAAGCCCTACCATCCGCACGCCCCGCTGACAGCTCTGGACCGTCATCAGGATATCACCGGTGCCCGTGCCCACGTCAAGCACACGGTCTCCGGGTCCCAAAGACGCCAACCGGACCACGTGGCGCCGCCATGCGCGGTCGCGCCCCAGGCTGATCAGGCGATTCATCAGATCATAATGACCTGCAATGGCGTCAAACATCTGATGGACGAACTCGGCCCGCCCGGATCTCCCGGATGGTGACATGTGTCGATTCCCCCTAACCGGCACCACGGGACCCGCCGCCGAATCCGTATAAAAAAAAGCGGGATGTGATCGCTCCGGACCCTGTTTCATCAGGCCGCGGATCCGGCTGAGGCGCCTGTCATAAGCCTTTCATCTAACACTTTTCGGATGGTTTCGGCAAGATTCCTCATGACGATCGGCTTCATCACCTCCTCACTGATGCCCATGGCCTTGGTAACCTACAACACATTGGTGTCACTATGAGTCTTCTGGGAACAGGCGCCGGGTGGTACCTGGGGCTACTGATCCTGAAAAAATATCGTCCCTGACCCCGCCCCTCCGGCTTCGCCGGGAAAGCCCGGGAGACCGGCGCTTTGTAGTTCCGCTTCAAACTCCCGTCCCCCCCCAAAAAAAAGCCCCTCGAAATTCGAGGGGCTTTTAAATAAATCCCGGCGGCGTCCTACTCTCCCACGCAGTCTCCCACGCAGTACCATCGGCGCTGAAGAGCTTAACTTCCGTGTTCGGGATGGGAACGGGTGTGGCCTCTTCGCCATTGCCACCGGAAACTCATCGGCATCCCGCCCGCGCGTTCCATTGTTTTTCGAACACCCGGCCGGACCGCCTTATGGTAATGAACATGGATACAGCAATCAAGGGCATAAATGGAAAAATTTTATGGCCAAGCCTCACGACCAATTAGTACCAGTTAGCTGAATGCGTTACCGCACTTACACACCTGGCCTATCAACCTTGTCGTCTACAAGGGGTCTTCAGTTCAGATCCGAAGATCATCTAGGGATATCTAATCTTGAGGTTGGCTTCCCGCTTAGATGCTTTCAGCGGTTATC
>CAZCVB010000053.1:0-11988 GCA_964501805.1 uncultured Desulfobacteraceae bacterium
AATCCTCGAGGAGACCCTGAAACTTGTCTGGGACGAATTCGTCGAGGAATACGCATGGGTTCCCACCCGTGAAATCGACCGCAGGTTTACCCGTTTTCTCACCATCTCCGGATAGTATGGTTCGGGTCACCCCGGCCGGATCACGTCCGGATCTCCTGGACCATGAAGATCATGTAGGAGACGGCAAAACAGAGAAGTGTGATGGCGATGAGGGCCGTCATGTGCGGGAAGACCACCATGAGACTCTGGCCCAGCGGCAGGGGATTCTGAAAACGGGAGGAAAGGATCTGCTCCATGCGTCCCATGAGGACCATGGAACGGGTGGTCTTCCGCATGGGGTCGACGATGGTCTGGCTGGCCTCGGAATAAAGGGTCATGGGGGAGATCAGGGAGATCCTTTCCTTGATCCGGGCGTTCCGGATGATGACCTCGGCCGACGTGTCTTTTTGCCGGTCAACCGGGGCGATGGTCCCGGCCACCACGCTGGCGCCCAGCGAGACGAAGAAAGACAGGAAGATCCAGAGCGCCACCGATGCCAGGGCGGACGTGGCGATGCTCTTGAAGCAGATGGAAAAAAGGATGGAGATACCGAGCCAGAAGGAGATGTAAAAGATACTGATGAAAAGATAGATCACGAGCCGCCAGATCTCCTCCACGCCGGGTGCGAGACCCACGAACGCCAGGCCGAGGCCGGTGATCACAAGGACGATGGAAACCAGCATGATCCCGATGGTGGTCACCCCCGCGAGAAATTTTCCGTTGATCACGGCATCCCGGTAAATGGGCTGGGAGATGATCTTGATCAGGGTCCCGTCGGCCCTTTCCCTGTTGATGCAGTCGAAGCCGAGGATCAGACCGATCAGCGGGCCGAAAAAGGCCACGAACTGCACCATGGAAAAAAGGGCGCCGGGCGAGCTGAAGAGCATCAGGAAGGGGAAGCGGGTTCGCGACAGTCCCTCCAGGTTTTCCTTCATGTGAATTCCCGCCATGTAGCTGGTGATGAAACTCACCATGGCGATAAGGGCGAAAAGAATCACGAAGCGGTAGCTGCTGAAGTGATCCCGCAGCTCCTTTCGGAAAACGGCCAGAAGCCCCTGCATGTCTATACCTCCCGGAAGTATTTCATATAGATCTCTTCCAAGGAATATTCCTTTTCCTGTATTCCGAATTTTTCCCTCGCCAGGGACTCAATGGGGCCCTGGGCCACCATCTTTCCGCCGAGCATGATGCCCACCCGGTTGGAGATTTTTTGCACCTGGTGGAGATTGTGGGAAGAGATGAGGACCGTCATGTTCTGTTTCCGGTTCAGGGAATGGATGAGGTCCATCAGGCGGAGCGCCCCGTCGGGATCGAGTCCCAGGGTCGGTTCATCCAGTAAAACGACGCTGGGGTCCTTGATGAGTACCTCGGCGAATCCCAGGCGCTGCCGCATGCCCCGGGAGAAAGCCCCCACTTTTTTTCGGGCCTCCTCCTTCAGTCCCACCAGTTCCAGAAGTTCCGGTATGCGGTTCCGGGTCTCCGATGGCGGGATGCCGTTGAGATCCGCCACGTAGGCCAGGTTTTCAACCGCATCCAGGTCTCCATAGAATCCCACGTTTTCCGGCAGATAGCCGATCCGTCGTTTGATCTTCCTGGCCTCCCTGACCGGATCGAGCCCGGCCACCGTGGCGGTCCCCGACGTGGGCCGGGTCATGCCCATGAGCATGAGGAGCGTGGTCGTCTTCCCGGCGCCGTTGGGGCCCAGAAAGCCGAAGACTTCCCCTCTCCTGACCTCAAGATTCAGGTCCTCCACCGCGGCCCGGCCGGCGTAGCGCTTGGTGAGGTGTTCGGTCCTGATAATGATGCCGTTTTCCATCTTTCAGCGCCTTCCCAGACGGAGAAACAGGGTGACCAGCCCCACGATCACGAGGATGATAATCCCGATCCCGATCCATCCCCAGGCGGCGGAGGCGTTGACCGTAACGCGCAGTTCCAGGCTCTTGTTCACCTTTCCCGCCTCTGCGGTGATGCCCACCGAATAATCCCCCACCAGGGCGTCTTCCGTTGGCGTGATCAGGACCTCCACCTGCTTGAGCTGGCCGGGAGGCAGGAGATCGATCTTTTCAGGATTGAACTTTACCTTCCAGTTCTCCGGTTTGAGGGACATGAACTGGATGTTGTCGAGGGCGGCGGAACCGCTGTTCCGGATGTAAAAAGAGAGATTGGCCGCTTTGCCCCTGACGGCGCTCAGGGACAAAAGCCCGTTGGGCGTGCCCGCATCCAGTTTATAGGTCCCGGTGAGGATCACGCTCAGGGTCGCCGTTCCCTTGGCCGCCGGGGAACCGATTTTCACCTGGATGGCGTATCTCCCCGGTTTTTCGAATGGATAGGGTTTGACCTCCACCGCCACCGTCTGGCTCTGGTCGGACTTCAGCCGAAGGCTGGAGATGAACTTCTCTTCATAGGCCGGTTTGAAATTGATCTCCCAGTTTTCGGGTCCCTTGGCGGAGAGATTGAAGATGCCGTCTTTTCCCGACTTGTTTTCCACCTCGATGGAAAACTCGAATTTGCCGTCCGTAGGGCCCCGCAGAACGGGGTAGGAGGTCTGGATATTGATCTTTCGGGCCGTTTTTTCGGCCACCTTGGATCTTACCTCGATGGTGAGATGTGCAGTCGACGTCAACGCATGATCCGCGGTCCGGGCGCTGATCCCGAAAACATATTTTCCGGGCTTCAGGTCGGGATCCGCTTCGGCGTGAAACGTGAGGCTTTTGGAGGAATCGCTTGCCAGGTGGACGCCCGTCACCCGGAAACTATAGGTTTTTATCCAGGCCTTCCAGCCTTTCGGCACGGACGTGACCGACAGCCGGATGTCCTCGTCTCTGCGTCCCCGGTCCGCCACCTTGAGATCGATATTGACATCTTCGCCCTCGAAGACCACGACCCCGGTATACTCGGGAGAAACAACGATCCGCCGGGGCGGCAGGTTCTTGTGTTTCTCCGCGCCCCGGGCCGGGGGTTCCAGCCAGGTTGCCAGGCAGATAACCGCCATGAGGATGATCGCCGCTGACCGCCATGATCCGTCAATCTTGGATTTCATCTAAATCCCCCTCCTTCTGTGCCTGTTTTTTCGGATGCCGCCGGGAAACGGTTTTCCCTTTTTCAGGCGCGCCCACGCCCCGCACCCGTTCAGGGAAAGGAGAACCACACCGTCACGGACCGTTTCGGCCTTCCGTATCATCGGGCGGCGGGGTGCGCCGTTTTGAAGCCGGTCACTCCCCGTCCACTGAGGCATGTTTCTCCAGCGTTTTCACGTCATAGCCCGCTTTCTTGTAATCGTCCAGGGCCCGTAGCCGGACACCGGGATCCTTTATTTTTTCGGAATGCTTATCCGCCAGTTCGGCGGCATGGCTCCACATGCCTTCTTTTTCATATTCCGCGATCCGTTTTTCGGTCCGGATGTGTTCCTCGGAAGTTTCCATCACCGCCGCACGGCACCATGAGACGATCCGCCGTACGCGGCCGCCGCAGTCCGGGCAGCGGGAGACATGGGCGTCGTTCATCCCCTGGATCACCTCGAAGCGCCCGGCGCATGTGGGGCACGCCTTTTCCGGGTCGATCGCCTGGTATTCATAGATGGGCATAAACGGGACCTGTTAACATCGTCTATCCGATCTGGGATCACGGCACGGGTAATTTTTCCCGCCGTCTGACGCCCGGATCCCCGAAGCCGCAGGGGTCCATGCCCAATTTAAAGAAAAAAAATGTTTTGTAAAGGGCTTTTCAGAGAAAAATTCTGTGTCGAGACCGCACCGGCGCTCAAGGCCGCCATGGGGCGCCGACGGCAAAAAGGGCTTGACAAACGTCGTTCAATCGACATAACTTATGAAAAAATCAAGGCTTTAACGAAAACCTTTAAGACGAGGTCTGGCGGTGAAGACAAATAGACTCTGGCGGGTGGCTTTGATCGTATTGCTCGGCGCATGGCTGGCGGTTCCGGTGGTCTCCTCCCCGGCACAGGCACAGCCGCTCACCTATACCGTTCAAAAGGGAGACACGTTGTGGGGCATCTGTGAGAAATTCTATGGGAACCCGGACCTCTGGCCCAGGCTCTGGTCCATGAATCCGTTTATTACCAACCCCCATCTCCTCAAGGCGGGCGATGTGATCAGGCTGGCGATCCAGGAAAAGGAGAAGAAGACTTTTCCCGCCGAGACGCCGGCCCCCAAACCGAAAAGGCCTGAAAAGCCGAAAGGGCCCATGGGCGTGGATGCTTCACGGCTGACCAAGGTGGCCGCGCTCGGCTTTTTGTCCAGGGCGCCGGTGGCGCCGGCGGGCCGGATTTTCTCGGCCCTGGGACAGGGGCTTCTCCTGGCAAAGGGGGATATCGCATACGTGGCCATCCCGCGGGATCGTCAGGTCAATCCCGGGGATTTCCTGACGGTTTACGGGAGTTCTTCCGCGGTGAGGGACCCGCTGGATGAGAAAAAAACCGGGATCCTGGTCTATTTTTCCGGCCGCATGGTGGTCAGGGGAAAGGTCTCCGAAAACACGCAGAAAGAGATCGGGAGAAAGGTCCAAGATCTGGCGGACGGCGCCCTGTATGCAGCCGAGATCCTGTCTTCCTGGCGGGAAATTCATGTGGGTGATCCGGTGATGGCCTGGGAGCCGGTTTCCCCATGCGTCCGGCCTCAGCCCTCGAAACAGGATATTGTGACCCACATTTTTGCCGCGAAGAACCTGGACCAAATGATCGGACAGTGGTCCGTGGTGTACCTGGCGGACGGCTACCGGCACGGAATTCGAAGAGGAAACGTTTTCGAGATCATCGAAAAACGAAGAAGAGATGAAATGGGAAAGGCCTCTTTTTCCGAGGCTTTTGTCGGATATCTCCTTGTGATCGAATCGAGGCCGGAGAGCGCCAGCGCGGTTGTTATCAGTGCCAGGAGGGAATTTGCAAGCGGCGCCACGGTCAGGTCGATAGAATGGGAGACCGCTGGAAAGCTCATCTCCCGCCTGGCCGAGTGCCCCCTCAAATGAACACCCGTTGAAAGATGATTTCGTAAAAAGTCGAAATTTTAATCAGCAAAAAAGGTCTCAACCCGGTTGAAAACACAGTCGACGACCCCGTAAAAAGCGCCGTATGTAAGGCGTCGCGAGACGGGAAGGAGCGAGGCGTACATGAAGTACGTTGAGACCCTTCCCGGCGAAGCGCAACGCAGCAGACGGACTTTTTACGGGGTCGTCAAACTTCGTTTTGAAAGAAATTACTTGACTAACCCTTCCCCCTTTGTTTTAAACTCCCGCCATCCTTGAACGGACCTTTTACAGGGCGGCGTTACAGCGTCGCCCGGGTCCGTTCTTCATGGCAAACCATCTCGCAGATTTCCTGAATCATCCAGGATGCCGGAACCCGGTGCCGGATGAAAATCCCTCCCGGCGGTCGTCCCGGTCGCACGGCGGCAGGAATCCAGGAAAATCATGCTCCGGGATCTCCGGGGAAAGGCCGAACCTCTGGATGGACACGTCTCCCGACGCAATTATCTCATGGCTGGCCCTTTCCATGGTTTCCGGTCTGGGTAACATCGGGTTTCGAAATCTCCTGGAGCGGTTCGGAACGCCCGAATCCGTGTTTAAGGCGGATCTGGCCTCCCTGTCGAAGGTGAAGGGGGTTCGCCGACAGGCGGCGCGTCGAATTTTTGGAAAAGAGCTCAGCGGCGACCCGGAGGCGGAGCTGGAGAACGCGCGCAGGCATGGCGCCCGCCTCATTACCTATGGAGATCCTTCTTATCCCGGCATCCTGAGAGAGATCCATGACCCGCCCATGATTCTTTATGCCAGGGGGCGCATCTCCGGCCTGCAGTCGCTCTTGATCGGCGTCGTGGGGTCGAGGAACGCGACTCACTATGGTCTCAAGGCGGCGGAAATGATCGGCATGGGGCTGGCCAGACGCGGAGTGGGCGTGGTCAGCGGGCTGGCGCGGGGTATCGATTCCGCCGCCCACCGGGGCTGCCTCCGGGGCGGCGGCCTTACCGTCGGGGTCCTGGGAACGGGGATCGATATCGTTTACCCGGCTGAAAACCGCCCCCTGTTCTCGCGCCTGGCGAAAGAGGGGGTCCTCTTGTCGGAGTTTCCGGTGGGAACGCCGCCGGACCCGCAGAATTTTCCCCGTCGCAACCGGATCATCAGCGGTCTGAGCAGGGGGGTGCTGGTGGTCGAGGCGACCCTGAAAAGCGGCTCCCTGATTACCGCGTCCCTGGCCCTGGAACAGGGCCGCGATGTCTACGCGGTCCCTGGAAGCATTGATTCCTTCAAGAGCACGGGAACCCACTGTCTGATCAAGCAGGGGGCGAAACTGGTTGAAAACGCGGAAGATATTCTCGATGAACTCGGTTTCCACGGCGGCCGGTCGCCGGCCGGTCCCCCGGACGCGCTGCCGGCGATGGACCCCGATGAGCAGACGATCCATCAGGCCATCGGGAATTATCCCGCGCATATCGATGAAATCGTCCGCAGGGCGCGGATGGACGTGGGGCGGGTCTCCGCCATCCTCACGCGCATGGAATTGAAAGGAAAGGTGCGGCAGCTGCCCGGGAAGATGTTTGTTGTCTGAGCGGCCGGCTGAACGGGCCAGGAAAATACCCGCGCACATCTGGTTTCCCATTATGCCGACAAAATTACTGATTATCGAGTCACCCGCAAAGGCCAGGACCATCCAGAAATATCTGGGTCCCGATTTCAAGATCATGGCATCCGTCGGGCATGTGAAGGACCTTCCCGTCAGCAAGCTGGGGGTGGACATCACGCACGGGTTCAGGCCCGAGTACGTGACCATCAAGGGGAAAGGCAAGATCCTCAAGGCGCTCAGGGATGCGGGAAAAAAGGCGGAGACCGTGTATCTCGGACCCGATCCGGACCGGGAGGGGGAGGCCATCGCCTGGCATATCGCCCAGGAGTTGAAGAAAAGCGGGGCCAGGATATACCGGGTCCTGTTCAACGAACTGACCGAGAAGGCGATCCGCCAGGCCGTGGCCGCCCCCATGGAACTGGACCGGGACAAGTTCGAGTCCCAGCAGGCCAGACGAATCCTTGACCGTCTGGTGGGTTACCAGATCTCTCCCCTTCTGTGGAAAAAGGTGCGGCGCGGCCTCAGCGCGGGAAGGGTCCAGTCCGTGGCCGTAAAGATGATCTGTGACCGGGAACGCGAAATTTTTGCCTTTGAATCAAAGGAATACTGGTCTCTCACGGCGCATCTTGAGGCCTCGCTTCCCCCCGTGTTTAAGGCCCGTTTGCTGAAATACCGCGGGAAAAAAATCACTATTGAAAATGAGGCGCAGGTCCGTAAGATCATCTCCGAGGTGGAGCGCCGCCCGTTTACCGTCCATGCCGTATCACGAAAACAGAAAAAGCGGCATGCGCCCCCGCCCTTCACCACCAGCCTTCTTCAGCAGGAGGCGTACCGGAAACTGGGCTTTGGGGCCAGGAAAACCATGTCCATCGCGCAAAACCTGTACGAAGGGGTTCAGTTGGGTGAACAGGGGCAGGTGGGGCTCATCACCTACATGCGGACCGATTCGTTCCGCCTGTCGGACGAGGCCGTTTCCCGGGCAAGGACCTTTATCGGGAAGGTTTTCGGAAAGGATTATGTGCCGGCGCGGCCCAACCGTTTCCGGAGCCGGAAGGGGGCGCAGGAGGCCCATGAAGCCATCCGCCCCACATCCGTTGACATGACGCCCGAGTCGGTGTCCCGGTTTCTGTCCGGGGATCAGCAGCGGTTGTACGCCCTCATCTGGAAGCGGTTCGTGGCCTGCCAGATGCGGCCCGCCGTCCTTGACCAGACCCAGGCCGATATCACGGCCGGCAACGCGCTCTTCAGGGCCACCGGCTCGGTGGTGGTTTTCAAAGGCTTCACCGTCCTCTACGAAGAGGGAACCAACGAGCAGAAAAAAAACAATTCACGGGAAGAACTCCTGCCGCCCCTGTCGGTGAAGGAAGAACTCAAACTGGTCCGTCTGGAACCGGCCCAGCACTTTACGCAGCCGCCTCCCCGGTATACGGACGCCACGCTGATCAAGGCGCTGGAGGAGAACGGCATTGGCCGGCCTTCCACCTACGCGGCGATTCTCGCAAATATCAGCGGCAGGGAATACGTCACGAGGGAGAAAAAACGGTTCAAACCGACGGAATTGGGTTTTCTGGTCACCGATCTCCTGGTGCAGGGATTTCCAAACATCCTGGACACCGCCTTCACCGCTCGAATGGAGACGAACCTGGACCGGATCGAGCAGGGAGAAATCGCCTGGACCCGGGTGATAGAAGAGTTTTACAGATCGTTCAAGGAAGACCTGGACCGGGCCGAGCGGGATATGAAAGGGGAGGTCCCCACCCCGATCAACTGTCCTGGATGCGGCCGGGCCATGGCTGTCAAGTCCGGGAGGAACGGGCTTTTCCTCGCATGCACCGGGTATCCGGAATGCCGGTACACAGCCAATTTCAGCCGGGACGAAAAGGGGCGAATCGTCATGGAGCGCGCCGCGGATACGGGGAAGGAGGCCGGAACCTGCGAGATCTGCGGACGTCCCATGGTCGTGAAAAACGGGAAATACGGGGCCTTTGTCGCCTGTTCCGGGTATCCCGATTGCAAAAATATTTGGACATCCAAGCCGAAAAGTACCGATGTTCCCTGTCCGGAAAAGGGATGCAAAGGAACTCTGGTGGAACGGCGTACCCGAAAGGGAAGAACGTTTTACGGCTGTAACCGCTATCCCGAATGCGCGTTCGCCATGTGGGACGAACCCGCTGACGATGTCTGTCCCGAATGCGGGACACGGATACTGGCTGTGAAACGGCCGAAGGGATCGCCTCCCTATATGATCTGCCGAAAACGGGGATGTGGATTCAAAAAGATGCTTCCCGGATCCTGTCCGGGCGGCTCGGCAGACGGGCCTGGCGGATGGGTTCTGGTATCCGCTGCGCCAGGGGATCCGGTGCTTTCATGGGGTAGAGGGACTCGGTGAAAGGCGGATTCGGGGAACTCCGCCGGGTGCTCCCCACGGCCTGCCGGGCATCCTCCCGGCCGGTTTTCCCGGGATCACCGGCGCGGGTGTTCAGGGGGCCCCCTGCTCCCGCAGATCCCGTTTGAGTTCTTCCTCGAATTCCATAAAGAAACGGTCCTTTTCCTTCCAGTCAGGTCCGAAGCGTTTGTTGAAGTATCCGCCCATCCGGTCGAACAGCTTCTGCC
Organism: uncultured Desulfobacteraceae bacterium; assembly: GCA_964501805.1. Lineage (GTDB taxonomy): Bacteria > Desulfobacterota > DSM-4660 > Desulfatiglandales > Desulfatiglandaceae > CAZCVB01. The sequence goes on from CAZCVB010000053.1 coordinate 9,221, forward strand.
ATACCGGCCTGCCGCCGTCTCTGACCACGTCTTCGAGAAAAGAGGTCAATTCCGCCATTTTTTCCTTGGGGAGGAACGAGATCGCGCCGAGTTTGATGGATTTTTTCAGGGAATCCGGAGAAAGGGCGTGCGCGGTAAGCATGACCGTGGGGAATCCCCTGGAGACGGCATGCTTGAGAAGTTCGAATCCGTTGACGCCCATAATATCCAGGATGACGATGTCATAGGTGTAGCTCAGGAGGTATTGAAGCGCCGTGTCATAATCGGTCGCCTTGTGGACCAGGCACATGTCCAGTTCTTCCTCGATGGTTTCCAGAACATCCGGCTCATCATCCACCACCAGTACGACCTTGTCCTTCAAGGGGCTGTCTGAAGTCATGGTTTTCTTCCGCCTCCTTTCACTCGCGGGAACCGAAATCCTTCGCCTTTCCGCCGATTTTCACCTATGTCTGAACGCCTTGCGCCTTTTCGGGATTCTTTTGCCCCTCCTTCTTCGATCGCTGATGTCGGCGGGCGGGAGGCCTGCACCGTAGTACCGCCGCCCCTGTTCCGTCACGCCTTCCGTCCGCCGCCATGATGAATATCGCTATCGCTGTCTGAGGCGGAAAAGACGGAAGACCCCATCGGTCGATTTTGTTTGATTATTGACTTGTATAACAGAAAATCGATTAATGTCAAAATAAATCAGTTGGTGCGAGGGCAATTTCGATTTACGGGTCCGGGCCTTTTCCGCTCTGCTGTATTGGGTGTATTGAGAGAAAACCCTGGCTTTTCGCGGGAAGGCACGGCGTCTTCCGGGCTTTCCTGTTTGAAAAGGGCCGGGAGGGTGTTATATTGTAAAGAACAGACACAGACCTTAACGTCTTTTTTCATGGAGACGAGATCATGAGAAAACGAAATCGTATAAAGGACGCACATAGCAACAGGCAAACACCGCGAAAAAAAGGATGGTGGACCCGCTTCCTGGAAAATCTGGCCAAGGCCAACGCCTCCTCCTCGGTCTCGAATTGTCCCACCTGAGGTATCAAGCCTCCCCGTGCCGTGGGCTCGGGCAGAAAAGGATAGGGGTTCTACCGGATCCTCGGGATGTCTTCTTCGGGAATCGTATCTCCCCGACCGCCCGTTAGGACAAACACCCGGGCCGCTTCGTCCACTTCCTCAGCCAGGGTGACGGCCTCCCGAAAGCTGCTTCCCACGGTGAGGAGACCGTGATTTCGCAGGAGGAGCGCGCGGCGTTTTCCGGAAAACTCCCGTGCCGCCGATTTTGCGAGGGCGCGGGTCCCGGGGACCTGGAACGGAAGCATGGCAAGGGGCCAGGCCAGGGCGGCGAAAGCGGGTGTGAGCGGGGGCAGGGTGTCCCGACCCGGCCGGGCCATGATGGAAGCGGCGATGATATGGGCCCCGTGAACATGACAGACCACGTTGACGTCAGGCCTTACGGCCAGGATCTCCAGGTGCATCCGGGCCTCCCGGGTCGGGGGCGGCCCTGCGAGCACGCGGCCGTCACCGTCCAGTGTCGTCACCCGGTCCGGGGTCATGTCCCCCAGGCAGCACCCGGAGGCGGTCAGAAGGATCTTTTTCCCGGCCCGTGCGGCCATGTTTCCAGCGTTTCCGCTCACCAGGCGGCGGTCATAAAGCCGGCGGCAATAGCGGCAAAGTTGTTCTTTGACGGTGGCTGTGGCGTTGTTTTCCATCCTCTTTCCAGTGAATCCCGTTGATCTCGGCGCCGGCGGCCTTCGGGTGGGCACATCGTAAGGGTTCGTCTCCCTGGCTGCGAATCTTTTTTTCCGGGATGAGATGGTACCGGGCGCAGAAAAGAATTTCAACCGGCTTTTTCCTTGACCCTCTCGACCCTTTGTGTGATGGTGAATCCCCTGATCGTCGGCGGGTTTTTTCCGCCGCCACCCCGGGCTCCCGGCCCGCGGCATCCGGGTTCCGGGATACGCGGGACTTTCAAGACAACGCACTGTAACCGATCCGGCATTCCCCGGAGACGGAGGATTCTGCATGCAAAATGACACGGAAGGGGTCGTCGCCACCATTGAAAACCGGGACTGTCCCGGGGAGAGCGTGAGCATCCGTTATCTCAGGGAAGAAAATGCATTCGTCACTTCGGGGATCCGGGCCTTTTTCGGTGAAAAGGAGCTTTTGATCCCGGCCTACCTCCTGACAGTGGACCTCCAGCTCATGGGAACCATTGTTTCCGCGATCCTGGAAAGGCTTTCCCTGGCGCGGGAGGCGGAGGAGGACTTCCGATATGCGTCCGCGTTCGAGGCCCTGGGCCGTACATACACCCTTACGCCCTTCGGAGAATACGTAAAACTGGAAATGGACGAAAGCGGCGAGGTCCCCCGGTTTCTGTGCTGAAACGGAAAAATGCGGTGGTGGAGATCGACGGGATCGGCCGGTTACGCAATACCTGCCGGACGCGGTGTACCGCCCTGTTGCGTGATGGATCCTTCCGCTCGGAAACCCGTAATGACCGATATGCAATCGAATTCTCCCTATCAGCATGGCGGCGCCCCCGCCCGTGACCTGGCCCGTTTCAACCTGCCCGAGGGGCGGCCGGTTCTCGATTTCAGCGTAAACATCAATTGCCTGGGACCCCCGCCGGTGGTGGGTGAAAAGTGGATGGCGATGCTTCCGGCGGTGGAACAGTATCCCGGGGTGGAAAGCGGCGGCGCGGCCCTTTATTACCGTGAGCGGTTCGGTATCGCGGCCGCCGGATTTCTGGCAGGGAACGGTTCCACCGAGATGATCTACCTGGC
>CAZCVB010000054.1:0-11825 GCA_964501805.1 uncultured Desulfobacteraceae bacterium
CCCGAGACGGATGCCGGCCTGAAGGGCGCAGCCCTGCCAGTAACTTGAGGACAGCCTCAAGAGCTCCGTTCTGGTCCATTCTTTTTTGTCTCTTCTGCTCATCCGTCCTGGTCCACTCTCCCCCGCACACAGGCGACCAGCGTCTCCAGGTCCTCAAAGCTCAATTTGAGCAGAAAATCGAGTTGGGTATCCGTTTGAAGAACTTTTTGAAGAATCTCAATCAGAGCCTGTTTGTTCATCATGATCCGTCGTCTCTTGTCAGTTTCCAGTTTAGGTTATTTCCGCCCACACCGGGAGGATGGCTTGAGCTTATCAAAAAGGACAGCGGGCTGACAAGCCTCGGCCTCCCGCCGCCCGGCGCGGCGCCCGAAGGCGATCCGGAAATAACAAAAAAGGCGGCTCCCATGGAGCCGCCCCGTTGAATTCATGGTGCCGAAGGGGGGACTCGAACCCCCACAGGCCTACACCTACTAAGCCCTGAACCTAGCGCGTCTACCAATTCCGCCACTTCGGCCTTGAATCGCACTTGAAAAGCGATCCGCAAAACGGTATATATTTATCCCACCTCCCGCGCGTTGTCAATATTTTTTGGCAACTCCATGTTCGATCATCCGCTCGCCGCGGAGAGAGGGCGCCGGAGTCGGCCGGGATATCACGCAATTTAAAAAATTAAGGAAATACCTCTGATGATGATCATTCGCGATCTGGAACAACTGGCCTCTCCCTTGACAAACCCCGTGCTGACCATCGGTAATTTCGACGGCGTTCACAAGGGACACCTGGCGCTCTTCGACACGGTGAAGGCGAAGGCACGGGAGATCGACGGTCAATCCGTGGTAATGACCTTCGACCCCCATCCGCTCAAGATCATGAAACCCGGGAGCGGCCCTCCCCTGATTACCCCGCTGGAACAGAAACTGGCCCTGATCGGCCGGGCGGGAATCGACGTCGTTTTATGCATTCCGTTCACCCGGGAATTTGCCGCCATCCCGGCCGCCGATTTTGTCCGGGACATCCTGGTGGGAAGGATCGGGATCCGGGAAATCGTGGTGGGCCATGACTATACCTTCGGGCAGGGCCGGCAGGGAGACATCTCCCTGCTCCATGAACTGGGCGCCCGCATGGGTTTCAAGGTACATGTGCTGAAACAGGTCCATGTCAACGGAACGGCGGTGTCCAGCACTTCCATCCGGAACCTGGTACGGGAGGGAGACCTGGAGGGCGCAAAGAACCTGCTGGGGCGGGACTACCAGATCTGCGGAACCGTGGTCAGGGGGAAAAACCGCGGGGGCAGGCTCCTGGGCTTTCCCACGGCCAACCTGGATCTGGTGGATGAACTGACCCCCAAGACCGGCGTTTACGCGGTGACCGTGCTGGTGGACGAACGGACCTTTAAAGGGGTCACCAACATCGGTTACAACCCGACCTTCCATAACGCCCAGTTTTCAGTGGAAACACATGTTCTCGATCTTTCGGAAGACCTCCTGGGAAAGACCATCCGCATCAATTTTATCGAGCGCCTTCGGGACGAAAGGCATTTCAACACCATAGAGGAGCTCTCCCGCCAGATCGCTCGCGATATCCGCCGGGCCCGGGAACTCTTTGAAAAAAAAGGACCGGCATAGTCCCTGTTCCATGATCCCGGCAGAAAGGCATGCCCGATCCAGGCGCGGGACCCGTCGGGTTCAATTCAGGAAATTGCCCGGACGATGTGAAAAAAGTTACAAATTCTTCTTGACATTTGGCCGTAAATAAGTATGAAAAACATCTTTACGGATTCATCGGCAGTCGCGGAAGGCGTATCCTCTGCGATTGGGAACGCCCCACGGCGCCGTTCGTTATTATAACATTAGGATTAACGAAACGGCGGGAGAAAGAAAGCAGGAATCCATGACCGAACCATTGCTGACATTTCCAAAGGGGGGGGTTCACCCCCCGGAATCAAAGGACCTTTCGTCGCACCTGCCGGTTGAGTCGCTGCCCCTTCCCGCGGAAGTGGATATCCTGCTCAACCAGCATTTCGGCGCGCCCTGTGAAGCCCTGGTGAAGAAAAAGGCCGCGGTGGTCGAAGGAGATCTCATCGGAGAGGTAAAGAAAGGACTCGGCGCCGCCATACACGCCAGTGTCACCGGAACGGTGAAGGCCGTCGGCGTCTCCGGGCACCCCATCAACGTCACCGCCCCTTCCATTACCCTAAAAACCGATCCGGAGGCCGAACCAAAGGCGTACACCCCCTGCGACTGGACGGAGCTTCCGAAGGAGGAACTCCTGGCGCGGATCAGGAACGCCGGTATCGTCGGGATCGGGGGCGCCGGCTTTCCGACCCATGTAAAACTCTCCCCCCCGCCCGAGGCCGGGGTGGACACCCTGATCCTGAACGGCGCCGAATGCGAGCCCTACCTGACCACGGATCACCGCATCATGGTGGAGCATCCCGGCGATATCATCGAGGGCGCGAAAATCCTCCTGAAAATCCTGGGGCTCAGGGACTGCCACATCGGGATCGAGGCCAACAAACCGGACGCCATCGAGGCCATGCGGAAAACGGCCGCGGAAACATCCGGAAACGGCCATCGCATCTCCGTGGACCCGCTGAAGGTAAAATACCCGCAGGGATCTGAAAAACAGCTGATTCAGAGTATTACCGGCCGGCGCGTACCCGGGTTCGGGCTCCCTTTCGACGTGGGTGTTATTGTCCAGAACGTGGGGACCGCCAGGGCCGTATACGAAGCGGTGGTCCTGCAAAAGCCTCTTTACGAGAAGGTCATCACCGTTTCCGGCCGGGGGATCGCGAGGCCCGCGAACCTGCTGGTCCGGATCGGCACCCGGCTCACCGACATCGTATCCTATCTGGGCGGCACGACCCCTGAGCTGTCGAAAGTGGTCATGGGCGGGCCCATGATGGGGTTTGCCATCCCCACCCTCGACGTGCCGGTCACCAAGACCACGTCCGGGGTCCTTTTCCTCACAAAGGACGAAATAGATACCCGGCCCCACGGCCAGTGCATCCGGTGCGGATGGTGCCTGGAGGCATGTCCTATGGGACTCTCCCCCAACGAGATCGGGATCTACGTGGAGGCGGGACGCGCCGAGGAAACATCGCAGTTCGGTGTCTTCGAATGTTTTGAATGCGGTTGCTGCGCCTTTGTATGTCCGGCCAAGCGGCCGCTCGTACAGTTTATCCGGCTGGCCAAGCGGAAGGCGAAAAAATAACGGTATAACGGCCTGTTCGCGGGTCTGCCATTATTTTCTGTAAGGAGTCAAGACCATCGAAAAGAGAGTGGAAAACAGCGGATTGACCGATACCGCCCCGGCACTGTGGACGGTTTCGGTATCCCCTCACGTGAAAAGCGGTGAGTCCGTTGAAAAAATCATGTGGACCGTGGTGGGATGCCTGATACCGCCCCTGATCCTTTCTATTTTCATCTTCGGTTTTCAGACGCTCATCATCACGCTGATCACCGTGGCGAGCTGCGTCGCGACGGAAGCCGTGGGCCAGAAGCTCCTGCACCGGCCCGTCACCATCCGGGACGGCAGCGCGGTCATCACCGGCATGTTGCTGGCCTATGTCATTCCGCCCGGGGTGCCGTACTGGATGCCGGTGCTTGGCGCGGTCATGGCCATCTACGTGGCAAAGCTTCTCCTGGGGGGCATCGGATTCAACTTTTTCAACCCCGCCCTCATCGGGAGGGCCTTTCTGGTGGCGACATTTCCCGTTGCCATGACCTCCGGGTGGCTGGCGCCGATCCGGGACGGTTCCGTGTTCAACTATATGGGTTCCGGGGTGGACGCGGTGACCACCGCCACGCCGCTCTTTGTCCTCAAGCACTACGGCATCGCCGGGGTCATCGAAAAATTCGGATCTCTCTCCAGCATCTACGGCAGCTTTTTCGTGGGCTGGCGGCCGGGTTGTATCGGTGAGACATCCGCTCTTCTGATCCTCATCGGCGGCATTTTTCTCATCTACAAACGGTACATTACCTGGCACACCCCGCTGTCCATGATCGTTTCCATCGCTTTTCTCACGTGGGTCTTCGGCGGGGAAACGCTCTTCACGGGGAACCCGCTCCTGGCGGTACTGTCGGGCGGTGTCATGCTCGGCGCGTTCTTCATGGCGACCGATTATGTCACTTCACCCTCGCAGCCCGCCGGAAAAATTATTTTCGGTTTGTGCATCGGCGCCCTCACCGTGCTGATCCGGCTCAAGGGCGGTTATCCTGAAGGCGTATGTTATGCGATCCTGCTTATGAATCCTCTGACGCCGGCATTTGAACAATGGTTCGGGCCGAAGCGTTTTGCCCCGCAAAAAGGTGTGTCCAAATGAAAGAAATCCTGCGAATAACCATCGGACTGACCGTTTCCTGCCTGATTGCGGCACTGATCATGGGGACGGTCTTGACGTTCACCGAGAGGGCCAAGGAAGAGAATGAACGCAGGGATGTGCAGAACACCATGCTGGCGCTCCTCGGTTATTCCGGTTCCCGCCCGGCGCCCGCCGACCTCGAACTCATGCCGGTATACCGGTATATTGTGGACAAAAAAGGCGTCAAATACCTCGGGTACATGATCCCGGTAAAGAAAGATGGAAAGACCGGCTGCACGCTTCTTCTGATCGATCTTTCGGGAAAGATGAAAAGCCGTCATGATCTTGAACTCACACCGGACGAGGCGACGGAGGCATCCGCCAGGGACGCGGCCATGACATCGGTGCTCAAACCGCCGACGGTGTTCACTTATGCCGATTCCTTTATTATCGCCATGCTGGGCGGCAAGCGCCAGGCATACCTCATTCCCGGTGAATTCCCCGGGTTCAAGACCTTTATCAAGGTGATGCTGGCCCTGGACCCGACTTTCACCATCAAGGGCCTCGATATCATGGAACAGGAAGAGGATCCCGGCCTGGGGGGCGAGATCATACAGGAATACTTCAAGAACCAGTTCATCGACAAGCCTTACAAAAAAGTCAAAAATTTGAAGGTGGTCAAAAAGCCGCTCCCCGTTGAATACCGGCGGTATCTTGAAAAGTCCAAATGGAAAAAAGGGATGTTCAGTCCGGAACAGATCGCCGAGATCCGTCACAAGTATGAAGACGCCGATATCTACGCGCTGACGGGGGCCACCATATCGAGCCGTTCCGTTACCACCGGCATACGGAACATGGTCAAAAAATTCGCCTACAGGACACAGATCCTCGACCATGTGATCGCCCGGCAGAAAATTCCGGCAGCCTTTTAGACGTCGTTTTATCAGGGAGGAATCGGACATTGGTATCGACGAAGACACCATCTCAGCTGGTCTTAAACGGCCTGTTGAACGAAAATCCCATCTTTCGCCTGGCCCTCTCCATGTGCCCGGCGGTGGGAATCAGCACAACCGTGATGAACGGTCTCATGCTGGGCATTGCGGTTCTGTTCGTCCAGGTCTTTTCCAGCTGCACCATCGCGCTCATCAAGGATTACATCCATCCCAGGATCCGGATCCCCACCTACACGCTCACCATTGCCACATGGGTGACCGTCATCGACCTGGTGCTGTCCGCTTACGCCCCGGTCGCTTACAAGGCAATGGGGATCTTCATTAAGCTGATCGTGGCATTTGCCATCATCACCATGCGCCTGGAGGTCTTTGCGTGCAAGAACTCGGTGAACAAGTCCTTCTGGGACGGCATCGGAATGGGGCTCGGATTCATGTTCGGGATGGTGGCCCTCGGTTTCGTCCGCGAACTCCTGGGCATGGGAACGCTTCTCGGGTATGACGTGCTGGGGTTCCGGCCGCTCCTCTTTTTTGCGCTTCCGCTGGCCGGCTTCTTTTGCGTGGGATTCATGATGGCCGCATTCAATTACATCGAGATTGTCTTTAACCGAATGAAAAAGAAAACGGGTTAGGTCTGTCATGAGACATATAGAACGCCAGAAGATTTTTCTCCTTGGAGCCGCCATCCTCATGGTCCTGATTTCCCTGGCGGGCTGCAAGACACAACACCGCTTCGTCGATAAAACGGCCTTCAAGGGGCCCCATGATATCGTGCTGACCTTTGCGGCGCCGGTGGATGCGGACTGGGCCAGGGATGCATCCAATTACCGGGTCTGCGAAAAACCCGATCCCGACATTCGCCTGGACATCGCGGGAATCCATCTTTCCGCCGACAGAAGGATCGTGGACCTCCACTTCCAGGAGGCCCTGAACCAGGGGCAGCCCCATGTCGTGACGCTTCACAACATCATGTCGGAAGGAAAATCCCTGGGGGATGAAACCGTCAATGTGAAAAAACTCTATCTCGGTTTCCTGTTCTCCATCCTGATCGGCGCCATGCTGATACACAACTTCGTGTTCACCAAGTACCTGGGGCTCTGTGTTTTCTTCGGCACATCCCAGAAAAAAACCACCGCCGTGGGAATGGGGATCACATTTACTCTCGTTATCGTGGCCAGCGCCATGATGTCGTGGGCCCTGTACCAGTTCGTGTTGAAACCGTACCATCTGAATTTTCTTCAGATCATCGTCTTCATCGGTCTGGTTTCCCTTTCCGTCCAGGCGGTGGACACGGTTCTGCGGAAAATCAATCCGGCCCTGTTCAAGGCCTTCGGCGTCTACCTGGTCCTGGTCATCGCCAATTGTATCATCCTGGCGGTGCCCCTGATACTGGCCGACAACGAGTATAACGCGTGGGAGAGCCTGATGCTGGCCCTCGGCGCCGGGCTCGGATTCCTTATCGCCCTGTTTCTGATGTCTTCGGTCCGTGAACGTCTGGAGCTGGCCAATGTCCCGCCCACCTACCGGGGACTTCCCATCGCCTTTGTGGTGGCCGGGCTGTTCGCCCTCGCATTCCTGGGGTTTTCCGGGATGTCGATCTTTTGATTTCCCGGGCTGACCCGCGTCCTGCGTATCCGGAGGACTTTTCTTTTTACGGGTCACGTGACCGTACAGAACGTGAAAACCGGAGGATAAATGGATATTGAACTGATAAAGGTGGCCCTTGGAGGGCTGGCATTACTGGTGTGCATCGGGCTTTTTTTCGGCATCGGCCTCGCCCTTGCCGCTCACAAGTTCGCCGTTCAGGCCAACCCCAAGGTGGAAGCGGTGCTGGAAGTACTCGCCGGGGCCCAGTGAGGGGGCTGCGGCTTCGCTGGATGCGAAGGTTATGCCGAGGCGGTCGTCAACGACCCGGATGTCCCTCCCAACCTCTGTTTCCCCGGGAAAGAGGAGGTCGCCAGGCTGGTGGCCGAGATCACCGGGAAACAGATGGCGGCCGTGGAAGACATGATCGCTTCACCCCGCTGTTCCAGGATCGAAGGAGGGGTACGTCAAAAACACCACTATGTGGGGTCCCGGACATGTATGGGCGCCAGCCTGGCCTTCGGCGGTCCCATGGCATGTCAATACGCCTGCATCGGATTCGGAGACTGCGCCGCTGCGTGCCCGTTTGACGCCATCCGGATGGTGGATGACTTTCCGGTGGTCGATCCTGATGCCTGCGTGGGTTGCGGCAGCTGTGTCCGCGCCTGTCCGAAAGGCATCATGGAACTCATTCCATCAGGCGCGAGAGTCTGGGTCCCCTGCAGCACCAGGGATCCCGGGAAAACCGTGAAACAGGCCTGCGGGGCCGGGTGTATCTCCTGTAAGATGTGCGTCAAGGCGTGTCCCGCGGACGCCGTTGTCCTTGAGGACGGCATAATTAAGATTGACCACAAGAAGTGTATGGAGTACGGTTCCGAGTGCGGAGAAGTCTGCGTGGAGAAGTGTCCGCGCCACATCTTCCGTCCGTACCAATCGGGAGAGAAAACCGCGCAGCAATCCCGAGCGGTTGCCGCCTGAAAAGAAACGCCATTGGAGGCTGATAAAAATGAAAAAAGAAGATTCCTTATCCAGAAAAAGCCCCGTTATGGACCGCAGGTCCTTTCTCCGGCTTTCCGGTATCCTGGGAGCGGGCCTGGCGACCAGCGGCGTCGTCTGTGCCACGGCTGAAGCGGTCAAGTTCGACCGGAAGACCTACAAGGTATCCAGGACCCGCCTTGCCATGGGCACGTTCGTCTCAATGACCCTCATTCATCCCTCGCGGGACCGCGCCCAGGAGGCCATGGGAAGGGCCTTCGAGGAAATCGATCGCCTGTCACGCACGTTGAACCGGTTTGATGCCTCTTCGGCGGTGGCGCTGCTGAACAGGGAATCCCTCCTTCGGGACGCGGACCCGGTCCTCTCCGCGATCGTCGCCCGGTCGATCCATTACAACCGGATTACCGGCCGTGCATTTGACATCACGGTCAAGCCGGTGGTCGATCTTTTCCAACAGGAGTTCAAGGACGGCATGAACACGCCCCCAGACGAGGCCCGGCTGATGCGGGCGCTTGAACAGGTGGGATCTGAAGGCCTCCGGCTGAAGGGCCGGTCCATTCGTTTCGTGCGACCCGGAATGGGCATCACCCTCGACGGTATCGCCAAGGGGTACATCGTGGACCAGGCATCCCGGATCCTGGCCGAACACGGAGTGAAAAACCACCTGATCAACGCCGGCGGGGACATCCGAACCATGGGACACCGCCAGGACAGAAAACCCTGGACGGTCGCCATCCAGGACCCCCAGAAAAAGAAACATTACCCGGATATCATCCGGATGAACAACGGGGCCGTTGCCACGTCCGGCAATTATGAGGTCTATTACGACCGTGAAAAGATGTTCTATCACATTGTGAATCCCAGGACCGGCCTTTCGCCCGCCCTGAGCACCAGCGTTTCCGTCCTTTCCCGCACCGCCATGGACGCGGACGCCCTGTCCACCAGTGTCTTTATCATGAACCCGGCCCCCGGGACACGCTTCATCGATTCACTTCCCGGCCGCGAGGCCCTCGTCATTGACAGGAAGGGGAGGATATTCAGATCTTCCGGATGGCGGAGCGCGGCCATATAAAGGACGCAATCCGGCGGGTCAGGCCCATCAGCGAGGGAGGGTGTAATGCCGAGACGGCAAGCCCTCCCTTTTTTGCATGTCACCCGTCGGGAAGGAAGGGGCCGCCCGCGTTGCCCGGGGAAGGGATTTCATCCCGTTGACGCCGACCGGCTTTCAGATATGAACAAGGTCCCGGGTCGCGGGACCGACGGAATTCACGGAACAAGTTCTTCTTCCCTGTAGTCTCCAAAGGCCGTGAGTTCCTTTCGGAAGGTCAGTTTGAAATCTCCCGTGGGGCCGTTTCGTTGTTTCCCCACGATGATTTCAGCGATGTTCTGCTTTTCCGTATCCCTGTTGTAGACCTCCTCTCTGTAAATAAAGGCGATGACGTCCGCATCCTGCTCAATGGCGCCGCTCTCCCGGAGATCGGACAGCTGGGGCCTCCTGTTGGTCCGATCCTCCACCTTCCGGTTTAACTGGGACAGGGCGATCACCGGCACGTTCAGGTCCTTGGCCAGGGCCTTCAGCATCCTTGATATCTCGGAGATCTCCTGCTGGCGGGACTCCGCCGAGCGGCGGCCCTGGATCAGCTGGAGATAATCCACCACCACGAGGGCCAGGTCATCCTTTTTTTTCAGCCGCCGGCATTTGGCCTTCATCTCAAGTACGCTGATCCCGGAACTGTCATCAATATAAATCGGGAGTTCCGAAAGCCGGTTTGCCGAGTGGGTCAACCGCTCCCATTGCCTGTCCTGGAGAAAACCGGTCCTCAGTCGTCCCGAATTGATACCCGCGTCAAAGCCCAGCAACCGGATCCCCAGCTGTTCCCTGGACATCTCCAGGGAGAATATGGCCACGGGCTTTCCCGTCTTTTTCGCCGCGTTATAGGCGATATTCAGGGCCAGGGCGGTCTTCCCCATGCTGGGCCTTCCGGCGATGATAATCAGATCCGAAGGCTGAAGACCCGCCGTCAACCTGTCAAACTCGGTAAAACCCGTGGGGACACCGGTGACGAATCCGTCCGCGTCGGCCACGCTCTCCAGCTTCTTGAAACTGTCTTTGATGACATTCTCAAGGCTCTCAAAGCCGTCCTTGACCTGTTCCTCCGCGATTTCAAAAATGGATTGCTCCGCCAGCTCCAGGAGATCTCCCGTGTCTTCCCACTCCTGGAAACAGGACTCGGAAATGGACGCACAGCGGGCAATCAGCTTCCTCCGGATGGAATGCCCCTTGACGATCTTCGCGTGAAATGCGATGCCGGCGGACGTGGACACGGATTCCACCAGGGATACCAGGTAATCACTGCCGCCGGCCTTTTCCAGCCATTTTTTTCCGGAAAGAAACTGAGAGACGGTAATGATATCGATGGGTTCGCCGCGGTTATAAAGATCGAGCATCCCCTCGAAAACAGCCGCGTGGGCCTCCCGGTAAAAATCGTCCGGCACCAGGATATCCGCCACCTGGTTGATGGCGTCATTGTTCATCAGTATGCCGCCCAGGATCGCCTGTTCCGCCTCAAGGCTGTGGGGCGGGACCTTCAACTGGACCGGCGGCGCTTTTTCTTTTGGTTGGGGCATCTCTTATTTCCCGGCCGAAGACCTGTTATTCTTCCGGCTTCGATTCCACTTCCGGATTCACCGACACCGACACCGTCCCCGTCACGCCGGGGTAGATCCTTACGGGGACATCAAAGGTCCCCAGGGACTTGATGGGTTTCTCCAGGACGATTTTTCGCCGGTCGATGACGATCCCCTCCTTTTCAAGGGAGGCCGCGATGTCCATGGTGGTGACCGATCCGTATAATTTCCCCTCTTCACCCGCTTTCTGGGAAAAGGATATCTCCATGGCCGCGATTTTTTCTTTCAATTTTTCCGCCTCTTCCCGGGCCTTCAGCCGCTTGACCTCGATCTTTTTCCGCTGCGTCTCAAGGATCTTCATGTTCCGGGGGCTGGCTTCAACACCGATCCCTTTGGGGATGAGGTAGTTCCTCGCATACCCTTTCGCCACATCCACCACGTCGCCCTCAAGACCCAGGCCGTCCACATCCTGCCACAAAATGATTTCCATAAATATTTCCTCCAGATGGTATTGCGCCGCCGACGGTCATCCGCCGGCAGCGTCCTTCCTGTGAATCTTCCTGAAATCGATCCATTGATCAAAGAGTCCTGAAAGGGCCAGGACAACAAGAAAGAGCTGCTGAATCATGACCAACGCATAGATCCCAAAACGCGCCCAGCGCGGAGCATGAAATTTATTCAAGAAAAACAAAAGGATGGACATCCCCTGAAAAAGATAAACCGCCATCAGGACGATGAGTGCGTTCAATGCCAGCAATGTTATACCGCCCGATGGCAAAAATAAAGCAAAACCTGACCCGATCAGGACCCACACAAGCGGTTCCGGGGCCTGCCACCGATCCATGACCAGATTTTCCGGATACGGGAGGCGCCCCGCCCTGAAAAGGGGCCTGGCAATAACGACATTCAGCCATGCCGTGAACCCCGTCCCGATGATAACGAGGGACGGATAAATCCGCAGGATGGTCCCGGTAAATGCCTTGCCGAAGGACTCCAGTTCAAGGGTCTTTTCCCTGGGGACCCCCATTTCCCTGTAGATCTCCAGTGACGCCCTCAGGTGCTCCCGCATGTAGGACCGGATCATTTCCAGGGGGCCCATTCCCTTTGACAGGGCGATGACAAGGAGGCATACCGCCCCCAGCGCCAGCATGAACCCGGTTGCAAACACCATGACCCGGCCGATGGGCAGGTTTTTCCTGAAAAGTTCTGAAAGAAAAAGTCCGAAAAGACCGAATTCCACGCCCAGGAGGATCATCTGGCGGAGCCCGGCCAGTTCGGCCACAAGACAGATGGCCAGGACCGCCAGGATCGCCAGTTTCACGCCCTGAAAGAGTCCCAGCCGGGTTGAATAAAAAAGGAAAGGC
>CAZCVB010000055.1:0-11668 GCA_964501805.1 uncultured Desulfobacteraceae bacterium
TTAGGTATAAAACAGAGCTTGTTCAAAAAATCACAAAGTATTGAGGGTTCATTCAGCCGGGCATCCGGGATGCGGGGTGCCTCAACCGGAGAGAACAAAAAGGAGGATGCACATGTCAAATCTGATTCCACCCCATGGTAAGGAAGAGAAACTGATGCCGCTGTTGCTGGAAGGTGATGAACTGAAGGCGGAGACCGACAGGGCGGCGTCCCTGAAGCAGATCCGGATCACATCCAGGGAAACCTCCGACCTCATCATGATGGGGATCGGTGCTTTCACCCCCCTGACCGGGTTTATGACCAAATCCGACTGGCAGGGCGTTTGCGATAAATTTCTCATGGCGGACGGAACCTTCTGGCCCATTCCCATCACGGTTTCCACGGATGATGAAGAGGTCAAGGAAGGGGATGATATCGCCCTGGTGGATGACGAGACGGGAACGATTATCGCCACCATGCAGATCTCCGAGAAATATACCATCGATAAGGAATATGAGTGCAAGGCCGTCTTTACCACCACCGACATGGAACATCCGGGTGTGGCCAAGGTAATGGCCCAGGGAAAATACAACCTCGCCGGGCCGGTCAAGGTCATCAGCGAAAGTTATTATCCCGAGGAGTTCAAGGGAATTTACCAGCGGCCGGCCGAATCGCGGAAGATATTCGAAGATTTGGGATGGCGCCGCGTGGCCGCCCTGCAGCTCCGAAACCCCATGCATCGTTCCCATGAATTCCTCGCAAAAATCGCGGTGGAGGTGATGGACGGGGTCTATATCCACCAGTTGGTGGGTAAACTGAAGAAGGGAGATATCCCGGCCGATGTCCGCGTGAAAGCCATCTCCGCGCTGGTTGACAACTGGTTTGTGGAAGGCACGGTCGTTCAGGGCGGTTATCCCATGGAGATGCGCTATGCCGGACCGAGAGAGGCCCTGCTTCACGCGACCTTCCGCCAGAACTACGGGTGCAGCCATATGATCATCGGGCGTGACCATGCCGGCGTGGGCGATTACTACGGTCCCTTCGACGCCCAGAAGATATTCCTCGAGATCCCGGAAGGGGGCCTGAAGTGCCGGAATCTCAATATCGACTGGACCTTCCACTGCTATAAGTGCGGCGGTATGGCCTCCATGAGGACCTGCCCGCACGGGAAAGACGACCGTCTGCTCCTGTCCGGAACAATGGTTCGGAAGACCCTTTCCGAGGGCGGCGATCTTCCCCCGGAGTTTTCCAGGCCCGAGGTGGTCAAGATCCTCCAGGATTATTATCGGAACCTGGATGAAAAGGTGGAGATCAAGCTTCACGGGGCCGCTACCGGTGATGTGAAGAAATAAACAGGGACTTCACGCATTTTCCCCGGGTGAAAGGGGGAGATGCTTCTCCGGTTGCCTATATCCGCGAACGCGCAATTTTGAAGAAAGGAGGTGTAAAAGGGCTTTTACGGTTATTGAAACGCGTTTAACACTCATAACTTGTTTGATTCAGGAGGTGTCATAATGCCGAGTTTTGTAATTGCGGAAAAATGCGATGGTTGTAAAGGGCAGGACAAGACCGCTTGCATGTACATCTGCCCCAACGACCTGATGGTTCTGGATATGGAGAAGATGAAGGCATACAACCGGGACCCGTCCATGTGCTGGGAATGCCAGTGTTGCGTCAAAATCTGCCCCCAGCAGGCCATGGATGTCCGCGGGTACACCGACTTCATCCCTCTGGGCGCCAGCTGTGTGCCGCTTCGGGGATCCCAGGATATCATGTGGACCGTCAAGTTCCGTGACGGCAGCATCAAGCGGTTCAAGTTCCCCATCCGGACCAATGAAGAAGGTTCGGCTGATCCGCTGGGCGGGTTTGCGACCCATGATGATCTTAACAGCCAGGCCCTGGCAACGGAACCCGCGTCACTGGGTCTCGATGCAGTACCCACAGTCTAATATAATGAGGAGGGATTAGAGATATGGCAAATTATGAAACAGTAGAAGTCAGCACGGACCTCCTTATTGTCGGGGGGGGATTCGCAGCCTGCGGGGCCGCAACTGAGGCGGCCTACTGGGCCAAGAAGAACGGATTGAAGGTTGTCCTGGTGGACAAGGCCGCCATGGACAGAAGCGGCGCCGTGGCCATGGGGCTCTCGGCCATCAACCAGTATGTGGGCGTCAAGGACGGTGATAATACGGTCGAGGATTATGTCCGGTACGTGCGTCAGGACCTGATGGGAATTTCCAGAGAGGACCTGGTGTTTAATATCGCGCGGCACGTGGACTCCACCGTGCACCTGTTCGAAAAATGGGGCCTCAAGATCTGGACCGACGAAGAAGGTAAGTACGTGCATGAAGGCCGCTGGCAGCTCATGATCAACGGTGAATCCTACAAGATCATCATCGCCGAGGCGGCCAAAAACGCGCTGGCCGACGCCGGCGGCGAGATTTACGAGCGGGTTTTCATCGTGGAACCCCTCATGGACGGAAACAAGTGCGTGGGCGCGGTGGGATTCAGCACCCGCGAAGAAAAGTTTTATGTGTTCAAGGCCAAGGCCACCATTATTGCGGCAGGCGGCGCGGTTCATGTGTTCCGCCCCAGGTCCGTGGGTGAAGGCTTCGGTCGTTCGTGGTATCCGCCCTTTAATACCGGTTCCAGCGCCTATTTCACCCTGAAGGCCGGGGCCGAGATGACCTGTCAGGAAGTCCGGTTCATCCCGGTGCGGTTCAAAGACGCCTACGGCCCGGTGGGCGCGTGGTTCCTCCTCTTCAAGTCCAGGGCCATCAGCGCCGAGGGTGGCGAATACATGGCCGTCCGGAAAGATGAACTCCAGAATTGGGCCCCCTACGGGCTGGCCAAGCCGATCCCGGCGAACCTGAGAAATTATCTCGGCATGCTGGACCTGGACGCCGGTTATGGGCCCCTGTACATGGAGACGGACGAGGCCATTGCCAAGCTGGCGGAGGCATACAAGGACGA
The DNA here is from genome assembly GCA_964501805.1 of uncultured Desulfobacteraceae bacterium. GTDB lineage: Bacteria > Desulfobacterota > DSM-4660 > Desulfatiglandales > Desulfatiglandaceae > CAZCVB01. Next base: position 2,952 of record CAZCVB010000055.1, read on the forward strand.
TCCCAAGGCCTTTAAGAAAAAGATGAAAGAACTGGAATCCGAGGCCTGGGAGGACTTTCTGGATATGACCATTTCTCAGGCCCACCTGTGGGCCGCCCAGAACGTGAAACCGGAGGAGAAACACTCCGAGATCGCGGCCTGCGAGCCCTACTTCATCGGGTCCCACTCCGGCGCCTCCGGGGCATGGGTGAGCGGTCCCGAGGACCTGGATACCCCGTACAAGTGGGGATATACCAATATGACCACGGTGGACGCCCTTTTCGCCGCGGGCGACGCTTCCGGTGCATCCAGTCACAAGTTTTCCTCCGGTTCCCACGCCGAAGGCCGGATTGCCGGGAAAGCGGCCGTCAAGTATATTGTTGAAAAGGGCGCGGACCCGAATGTGGACATGGCAAAGGTGGATGAACTGAAGGCCAAGATCTTGGCGCCCCTGGATCACTACGCGGCCCATTGCAACGAAACCACGGTTCCTTCCGTGAATCCCAACTATCTGCTGTGGCGGCAGTTCATGGATCGCCTGCAGAAGATTATGGACGAATACGCGGGTGGTGTGACCGCAGCCTTCAAGACCAGCAAGGCGAATCTGGAACGGGCCATGGAACTCTTTGTGTTTCTGAAAGAGGACGCTGAAAAGCTGGGCGCAGAGGATGTCTATTCCCTGGAAAGGTGCTGGGAAAATATCCATCGGATGTGGCAGGGTGAAGCCCATGTCCGGACCATGCTGTTCCGCGAGGAGACCCGCTGGCCCGGATATTACTTCAGGGCGGATACTCCGAAGATGGACGAAGAAAACTGGCATTGCTTCGCCAACTGCAGGTGGGATCCTGCGACCGGCGAATGGGAGATGATGAAACGCGACGTGTGGAATATCCCCGGCGTGTAAACGCAGGGCATTGATCCGACATGTTCCGGGCACCCGTTCTGGGTGTCCGGAATATGTCTTTTTTTTCCGAATGGAGTTGCTCATCCTCTCCCCGCCGGTGAAAACGGATCTGGTCAATGGACATCCTGACGGGCGCCCGACGGCAGGGAAATGTCTATTGACGAGATACGCTTTTTGTATTATTAGGACATGTCTAAAATTATCTGATTTTAGTTCGATCTGAAGGCGGATGAGGGTGTTATCTACCTGAATCCATTGAACTGTTCAGGAAGACGGTCCCACGCCCCGCTGTTCTCGGTTGGTGCCGAGCGACAGGGATGCGTTCGCCCGCAGGCGCGCTTCCGTGCGGAGGGATCCGACGCGCGGACAGGCCATGGACCGGGGCAGAGATCCGGCTTTATGAATTTTGCGCAGGGCGTGAACCGGGCGCTTCGCACGCGGTGGAGCAGGAATATTTGAATTGCGAAACATTGTCCGTTTTGCCCGGAGCAGGTGAGGAGTCCCCCTCAACACGGTTGGGCGTTGCGGTCTCTCTGAACGTGACGCCGGCGGCACGTTGAAAGGATGCTGAAAACTTCAATCCTGGAGGAAACAATGGCAGATGTAGAAACAACGAACCAGAGCATACTGGTGGTTGGTGGCGGGATCAGCGGAATAACAGCCGCCCTCGAAGCGGCCGAGGCAGGTTACGATGTGGTGCTGGTCGAAAAAAATCCGTACCTGGGCGGCAGGGTGACCCAGTTGTACCAGTATTTTCCAAAGCTTTGCCCGCCGAACTGCGGCCTCGAGATCAATTTCCGGAGGATGCGGGCAAATCCGAGAATCCGTTTCTTCACCATGGCCGAGGTTGTCGGCATTTCCGGACAGGAGGGAGACTATACGGCGACCATCAGGCTGGCGCCCAGGTATGTAAACGAAAAATGTACCTGTTGCGGAAAATGCGCCGAAGCGTGCGAAGCCGAAATCGACAATCCGTTCAACTTCGGCATGGACAAGATCAAGGCGGCATACCTGCCCCAGGAGTTCGCTTTTCCCATGCGGTATGTACTGGATCCTTCCATCGTGGGAACGGACGAGGGGAAGAAATGCAGGGACGCCTGCGAATATGACGCCATAGACCTGGAGATGGAGGAGAAAACCTTTGAGTTGAAGGCCGGCGCCGTCATCTGGGCCGCCGGTTGGAACCCGTATGATGCGGCCCGCATTGATTACTATGGTTTTGGCGAGTATCCGAATGTGATTACCAACATCATGATGGAGCGGCTCGCGTCGCCCAACGGGCCCACCGGCGGAAAGATCCTGCGTCCCTCCGACGGCAAGGAAGTCAAGAACGTGGCCTTTGTCCAGTGCGCGGGATCGAGAGACGAAAATCATCTCCCCTACTGCTCGGGGATCTGCTGCCTGGCTTCCATGAAGCACGCCACTTATCTCAGGGAGCAATATCCGGATTGCGATGTGACCATCTTTTTCATCGATATCCGTGCGCTCGACCGGCTTGAGGATTTCTACACCCGGATCCAGGAAGACGAGAAGGTGACGTTTATCAAAAGCAAGATCGCCACCATCACCGAGGACGAAGAGACGAATAACCTGCTCCTTGAAGGCGAGAATACCAATACGGGGGAACAGATTCGAATGACATTCGACCTGGTGGTGCTGGCCACCGGGATGGTCCCCAACCAGATCAACGCGGACCCGTCGCCCGATGTTTCCTATGACGAATACGGATTTTTGACCAATGATCCTGAAAAGGCCGGAATTTACGGTGCAGGCTGTGTCAGGAGACCGACCGACGTCGCCTCATGTGTCCAGGACGCCACAGCAGCAGCCCTGAAGGCCATCCAATCAATCGTGAGGAGGTAACTCGATGGACAAAAAGACAGCAGTTTACATATGCACCGGATGCGGCATTGGAGAGGCCCTGGATATCGATCCGATCAAGGAACTGGCGACAGATGACCTGGGCGTTCCCCTGTGCAAGGATCATCCCTTCCTGTGCGGTCCTGAAGGTGTGGAACGGATCAAGCAGGATGTGGAGGCGGAAGGGGTCAATTGTATCGTCATTTGTGCGTGCTCCCATCGGGTGAATTATGATGTTTTTGATTTTGGTCCGGATAAGATCGTTGAAAGGGTCAATTTCAGGGAACAGGTGGCATGGAGCCATCCGCCAAAGGAAGAAGACACCCAGATGCTGGCCGAAGACAACCTGAGGATGGGTTGTGCCAAGATCGAAGAGACGGAACTTCCGGAACCCTTCAAGGCCGAGGAGGAATACTCAAAGGACATCCTGGTCGTGGGCGGCGGTCTCGCAGGGATGACGGCGGCCCTGGAAACGGCCAGGGCCGGATACCGGGTCATCCTGGTGGAAAAAGAATCGCAGCTTGGCGGGTTCCTTGGAAAGATGAAAAAAACCGTTACCTTTCCATATAAGGAGCTGTCCGATCCCGGTGCCGAGGAACTTATCAGATCGGTGACGGAAAATGAAAAGATCAAGGTCTATACCGGTTCGAGCGTGGAAAAGCTGAGGGGTGGACCGGGACTCTTTTCCGTTGAAATCAAGTCCGCCGACGGCAACACGGTCACTGAACGGGCCGGGGCCGTGGTCCAGGCCACGGGCTGGGTCCCGTACGATGCGGGGAAGTTGGATCTGGGATATGGAAAGTTCAAGGACGTGATCACCAACGTGGAAATGGAGGAGATGGCCGCCGCCGGGAAGATCACCCGTCCTTCGGACGGCGGGGATGTCAAAAACGTGCTTTTTATCCAATGCGCCGGATCCAGGGATGCGGACCATCTTCCCTACTGTTCGTCGGTCTGCTGCCTGGTCTCCATGAAACAGGCGACCTATGTAAAGGAACAGAATGCGGAAGCGGTGAATTACATCCTATACAAGGATGTGCGTACGGTGGGACAGTCTGAGGATTTCTACCGAAAGGCCCAGATGGACGGGAATATTTTTATCAGGGGAAGCGCCACCAGCGTGGGCGAGGCGGATGGGAAGCTTTTCGTGGAGGCGGATGACGAGCTCCTGGGTGAAAAGATAAAGGTCGAGGACCTGGATCTGGTGGTCCTGGCCGTCGGCATGGTCCCCGCCTCCAGCCCGGATGAGATCCCCAGGATCCAGGCCCCGCCGGACACGGAAGGCGCTGACGAGGACGGGATGATCGAGGTGACACCGGATTCGGGGTTTTTCGCGACCCCGGCCCTGAACCTGGAATACCGCCAGGGTCCGGAACTCCCGACCCTCAAGTACGGGTTTCCGGACTCCCATTTCATCTGCTTTCCGTATGAGACCCGCAGGACAGGCATCTATACGGCCGGGTGTGTGCGGCGGCCCATGGAGACGGCCAAGGTCATGGACGACGCGGTTGGCGCGGCCATGAAGGCGATCCAGTGCGCCGAGGCCACGGCCGTGGGCATGGCGGTCCATCCCCGGGCCGGGGACCTGACCTATCCAGAGTTCAACATGAAACGATGCACTCAGTGCAAGCGGTGCACGGAGGAATGCCCGTTCGGTGCCATCAACGAGGACAAGGACGGAAACCCCCTTCCCAATCCCACCCGTTGCCGCCGGTGCGGCGTGTGCATGGGAGCGTGTCCAGAGCGGATCATCTCTTTCAAAAACTATTCCGTCGGCATGATCGGAAATATGATCAAGGCGGTCAACGTGCCGGAAGAGGACGAAGAAAAACCGCGGGTAATCGTTCTGGCCTGTGAAAACGATGCCTACCCGGCCGTCGATATGGCCGGGATCAAGCGGCTGAGCTGGAGCCCGTATGTGCGGTTCATCCCCATGCGTTGCCTCGGGTCCCTCAACCTGGTCTGGATTGCGGACGCCCTTGCCAGGGGAATTGACGGGATCCTGTTGCTGGGGTGCCGCCATGGAGACGATTATCAGTGCCATTTTATCAAGGGGAGCGAACTGGCGGAGACACGTCTGAGCAAGGTTTCCGAGACGCTGGACCGGTTGGCCCTGGAATCCGACCGGGTGAAATTCGTGGAGGTGGGCATAACCGATTACGATAAGATTCCAAAAATTATTGATGATTTCATGGAAGTCATCGAGGATGTCGGTCCGAACCCCTATAAAGGATGGTAGACCGCCCATCTTTGGACCTGGAAACTTTTCAGCAATCAGGAACGTTAAACCCGGAAGAGGTGGCGCATGGAAAAGACTGCGGGATATGATCCCTCATTTGCCCAAGAGGTGTTCGAAAACGTGGATGCCGGGGAAGAGATCCGGATGTGCATGAACTGCGGGGTGTGCGCGGGGTCGTGCCCGTTGAGTCTCCGCATGGATTATCCTCCCCGGCAGATTTTCCAGATGATCCGGGCCGGTAAAAGGGACGCGGTGCTGAACGCCAATTCCATTATGCTCTGTACTTCCTGCTATACCTGCATCGTGCGTTGTCCCCGGAGCATCCCCGTGATGGATGTGATGCATGGACTGGCCCATTACGCCATCCGCCAGGGCATCCTGACGCGAAGGGATACGGCCAGCTTCGGCCGGGAGTTCTGGAAACAGGTCTACAAGCTGGGCCGGATTGATGAAAAGGACCTTCCCCGGCGTGTCTTCTTTTCCGCCGGGATAGTGGAAGGGATAAAAAATACCATCAAGTATATGGACATGGGACTGAAACTATTGCTCCATCGAAGGATGAAACTGTTGCCGGAAAGGAAAATCAAGGGGATCCAGTCTCTCCGGAAGATGCTGGATAAGGCTGCGGAGATGGGCAAAGGAGGTGCCAGGGCATGAAATACTTTCTGTATTGGGGGTGTAGCTTGGAGGGGACCGGTGCCAATTTCCTCGTCTCCCTGAAACCGGTATGCGAAGCGCTGGGGATGGAGTTCGAGGAAATCAAGGACTGGAATTGCTGCGGGGCCAGCGTTTCCTACGCCGGTGCCAACGACCTGTCCATCAAGGTCCTCAACGCCAGGAACCTTGCTCTGGCGGAGGCCGGGGCCGGTTATGATATCGTGGCCCCCTGTAGCTCCTGCTATGTCCAGATGATTAAAGTGAACCATGAGATCCAGGAGGATCCGGAACTCCTGGCCCGGGTTAACGAGTGTCTGGGAGAGGGCGGTCTCCATTACAATGGCAGCCTCAGGGTTCGGCACATCCAGGATGTGCTCTATAACGATGTCGGTCTGGACGGGATTCGAAAACGGGTGGTGAAATCCCTGAACGGACTGAAGGTCGCGGGATACGTGGGGTGCCAGTCCGTGAGGCCTTACGGCGAATATGACAGCGTTAACAAACCGGTGGTGCAGGACCGCCTCCTGGCCGCGCTGGGCGCGGATCCGGTGCCCTTTCCCAGTAAGATCCGGTGTTGCGGGTCGGGGATCTTCCTTCCTGAAATCGATTATTGCCTGGAACTGGTCAAAAATATCCTCGAGGATGCGCTCCGGCACGGGGCCCGGCTGATTTCGACCGTCTGTCCTATGTGCGCCATGAATCTGGAGATGTATCAGGAAAGGATCAACGAGAAATACGGGACGAATTTCGATGTTCCCATCGTCTACCTGACCCAGTTGATGGCCGTGTCCTTTGGCATGGATTTCAAGAAGGATGCGGCGCTTCAATACAATGTTATCCCGCCGGAAGAGATCCTTCAATCGGCGATCGGTCATTAGGACCGAAAAAGGAAGAACCATGCGGACCAACCCCCGGCAGTTCCCATGGGGTTTGGTCCTGTTTTTTGTTTCGGCGACGAGGGCCGGCGGGTTCGGCCCTTTCGGTCGATCCGGAAGAGGGATGGTTTATCAAGGGAGGACGCGCATGAATGAGCCGAAGAGACCTGCCTGCGATCATTGTCATGTCCCCATGAAGAAATGGGCGACCCCGGCCAATTCCACCTGGAAGACGGATTTCCTGTGGGTTTGTTTTAACGATGAATGCCCCTATTTTGTTCGGGGCTGGGATCACATGATGAATACCCAGAACGTGAAGGCCTCATACCGGCGCAGCATGAATCCGGAAACCGGAGCGCGGGCGCCTTTGCCCTGCTGGTCCCGGGACGCGCATAGGGACAAGATCATTGATGATTGACACCAAGGGGCTGAATCGGAAATCAACCGGGCTGTTATGAAAAAGATCGGAAGAAACGCGCCCTGCCCATGCGGCAGCGGGAAAAAATTCAAGCACTGCCACCTGGGAAGGGAAGATGAACTGGTCCTTGACGGCAGGGGTGACATCTCCATGGAGATGAGTTCGGCGATTACCGCTCTTCCCCAGGTAACTTACGGCCGTTCCGGAAAAATGATCGAGGCCCTTGATCTCATGGACCTGACGGGCTGTTCGGTCGGGATCCGGTGTGTGGATCTTGGCCGGTACCGTGAACTGGGTATGACGGGGCGCCCGGGCACACAGGGGGCGAAAACCGGGGGAGGCGCGGTGGTGATCAATGTCCTGAAGACCCGTAAGAGCGATCCTGACAATATATACCTGGCCATTTCACCTCGCGTGTCTGACAGTATCCTTGTCCACCAACTGGCCCACGTGCTGGATTATTTGAAGGGATCCGGGCTGATACCGGGGATCACCCGCGCCCTGAGTTTCGACCTGGGGATCCCCCCTGAACACCTTGAACATCCCCATGAATTCGGTACCTGGCTGTCGTTCCTTCACGATAGGTTCCATGTGCGGCCGGATGCGGATGATGCCATCATCGCCTATCTTCATCAACACGGGATGCTCATAATGGGGAAGGATATCAGGATGCAGGACCGGATCATTCTCAAATCGAAGTCAGAACAGATCCTTGATTTTCTGGGAAAGCGGAGCGAAGAGATTGATGTGATGATCCGGGAGCTCCCGGGCTATATCGGATCACGGGTGGGCAGGGACTGATGTCTCCGCCTGCCGGTTTTCAGGACTGAATCCTGAGCGTGGGCTCGCCGAACAGGCTGAACCTGAGCCATTTAAACCCGAATTTCATCAACTCCGTATCGCTTTCGGCCAGTCTTTCCTGCAGCTCGGCCTCTACCCTGAAATGATCGAAAAACCGGCTTTGGAAGAGAAATTTCCGGAAGGCATCCAGGTTGTAGGAGACCATGAAAAACATCTGGATTTTCTTCTGGTTGTCCTGTGACCCCAGGCTTTGCGGGGAATGAATGATCCGGGTCCAGTCATCGTTCATCCGGTTATAGTCCGGCATCCCTTCATGATTCAGCCACTGGGAGACCGTCCAGGTTTTTTCTTCCTGAAATCCCATACAGTGAGGCTCCCGGACGAGGAAAAATTTTTCTTTGAGCCTTTCCTCTCCCGGCGTCCGGGCTGAGGCCCTTCCCAGCGGGTAAAGACGGCACGCGCCCGGCCGGTCCTCGTACACGGCGCATCCCTGCCGGGTCACGAATGGACAGGATCGGGATTCATCCCGGGTCATCCGGAGTTTGACCATCGGAAAACGCGAGGGATTCTCCTCGTCGATATCCGTGTGTCTCTCAAGGAATTCCCCGGACGAAAGGCGGAGCCGGTTTTTCAACCTGAGAATGTCATAGGGCGTCAGGATCAGCCGGAGCCCGGCGCAACACCGGTTGAAGCAGTCGATCCCGGGATGGCACTTGAACCGGAACGTATTATCCGTCAGGGGGCTGAAAATGCCACCCGGTGATCTTTCCAGGGCAGGCCATTCGCTCATCGCCGGGGTTCCTTCGGAACGGCGTCCGCCTTGACCTGTAGAACCTTCTGTCCAAAGATGCCGAACTTGATCCAGTCAAATGAAAATTTTAAAAGATCGATGTCATTCCGTTTGATACGTTCGATGGTTGCTTTGTCCACTTCGAATTTGGAGAGGAAGCTACTGTTGAAAACAAATTCCCGGAACCTGTCCAG
>CAZCVB010000056.1:0-7916 GCA_964501805.1 uncultured Desulfobacteraceae bacterium
AGGTTTTTCTCCTTCAGGATCTGAAGCAGGGCGGCGGCAAACCCGTGGTGGAGGTCGTGAAGCGCCGCGTTCAGGTAGGTGGTGGTGATCCGCCTGGGGAAGTTGAGAATGCCGGAGACCCGGTGACCGAGGGCCACGTGGGAAAAGGAACGGCCCACCCATTCCTTTACCTGGAGTTCATGCCCGGGGTTGTGCACGGAGAACTTCCCCGCCACCCCGAGATGCCGGATGCCCTGCTTCCGGATACCGTCGGCAACGTCCATCACCTGCTTCCGGTCCAGAGGAACGGCCTCGATCCCCTGGTGGTCCAGGCACCCCTTCACCACGTGGAAGGCGGGGCCCACGGCAAACCATTCGGGATTCATCCCGGGACCGGCGGACACGATCATCCCCGCCCTGTCCAGCCGGTCCTGGACCACGGCGTTGGTGGCCATGGTGGTGGAAAAGGCCGTCCGTTCGATCCGTTCGGGCGAAATCCCCGACAGGGTCTCGTCCAGGGACGCCCGGAGGGTCTCGAGAAGGTCTCCGCCGGTGGGGGTCTTGACCGCCCGCACCACCTCCCGCCCCTCGACCAGGACCGCGTCCGTCTGCGTTCCGCCCACATCGAGTCCAAGGATCATGAAAATATCCCTCCCGCGCCCGGCCCGGCACGCCGGCCGGGTTCCGCCCCCGAGGATGAAGCCGGGACGCCCCTATTCCCTTTTCTCAATGGGGACATAATCGGTTTCCCCGGGACCCATGTAGATCTGCCGCGGCCGGTGGAGCTTCCATTTGGGGTCCTCGATGCTCTCCTTCCACTGGCTGATCCATCCCGGCAGACGGCCGATGGCGAACATGACCGTGAACATGTTGGTCGGAATCCCGATGGCCCGCATGAGGATGCCGCTGTAGAAATCGACGTTGGGATAAAGGTGATGATCGATGAAATAGGGATCCTTTACAGCCGTCTCTTCCAGTTTCCTGGCAATGTGCAGCAGCGGGTCATCGCGTTTGAGCTTCTCCAGTATCCGGTTGCAGCTTTTTTCCATGATGCGGGCCCTGGGATCGTAGGTCTTGTACACCCGGTGTCCGAAACCCATCAGGCGGAACGGATCGTCCTTGTCCTTAGCCCTGGCGATAAAGGGAGCCGGGTCCCCGCCGCTGTCGTGAATGGCCTGGAGCATCTCCACCACGGCCTGGTTGGCCCCGCCGTGGAGCGGTCCCCACAGGGCCGAGATCCCCGCGGAGATCGCCGCGTAGAGGTTCACCCGGGCGCTGCCCACCAGGCGGACCGCGGACGTGGAACAGTTCTGCTCGTGATCGGCATGGAGGATCCAGAAGACCTCGAGCGCCTTCACCACGTCCTCCTCAATGACATAGGGACGGACCGGGGAATCGAACATCATGTTCAGGAAATTGGCGCAATAGGAAAGGTCGTGCCGCGGATATACCAGCTTGTGGCCCAGGGACATCCGGTAGGACATGGCCGCCAGGGTCCTCACCTTGGAAAGGAGCCGGGCGAAGGTGAGGTTGATCTCCTCCTCGTCCGACCGTTCCGGCAACCCCGGGTAGAATGCCCTCAGGGCGTTTACCATGGATGACAGGATCCCCATGGGGTGGGCGCGCCGGGGGAAATTTTCGAAAAAGGCCCGCATGTCCTCGTGGACGAGAGAATGGTCGTTGAGCAGGACGGAGAATTCGGTCAATTGCTTCCGGGTGGGGAGTTCCCCGTTGATCAGCAGGTACGCGGTTTCCACAAAGGTGGCGTGTTCCGCCAGTTGTTCCACCGGGATTCCCCGGTACCTGAGGATCCCTTTTTCGCCGTCCATGAACGTGATGCGGCTCTCGCAGCTGCCGGTGTTGGCATAGCCCGGATCCAGGGTGATCAGCCCCGTGTCCCTCCGGAGCGAGGATATATCAATGGCCATCTCTCCCTCGGTACCGACCACCAGCGGGAGTTCGTGGGTCCTGCCTTCAAAGACGAGCTTGACGGTCCTCTGCATGATCCCTCCCTCTCGTTTCCATTGTTCCCGGTCCATGGCCACGTTCATGGCGGGATCCGTTCCCCCGGCGCCGGTCCGGCATCCGGAAGAGGGCGTGTTCTGTTTTGATACCAAATTGGCGGCCGCGGCACCAGAAAAAATGGTCTTTCCGTGATTCGCTTCCGTCCATTACCGCCAGTATCTGAAAATTTGCTTTGATTTTCAAATCATAATGGTAAAAAATGGATGGAAACAATCATTATTTTCGTCACCAATTACACTCCGCCGGCCGCAGGGACCGGCGGTGGCGCGATTTCAGGAGGGACTGAATGGGGTACCAGGAACATATCGCGGGCCAGATCCTTTCCGCGCACCTGGTGGAGGGAGATCTCTCGCCGGGCGCGGAAATCGGCCTTCGCATCGACCAGACACTCACCCAGGACGCCACAGGGACCCTGGTCTATCTGGAATTCATGGCCATGGGCGTCGACCGTGTCAGGACCCGGCGCTCCGTCTCCTACGTGGATCACAACATCCTGCAGACCGGATTTGAAAACGCCGACGATCACCTTTTCCTGCAGTCGGCCGCCGCCCGTTACGGGGCCTGGTTTTCACGGCCGGGAAACGGCATCTGCCACCAGGTTCACCTGGAACGGTTCGGTGTCCCCGGACAGACCCTGCTGGGTTCGGACAGCCATACCCCCACCTGCGGCGGGCTGGGAATGCTCGCCATGGGGGCCGGCGGGCTGGACGTGGCCCTGGCCATGGCCGGGGCCCCGTTTTACATGACCGTTCCCCAGGTAATCCGGGTCGTCCTGAACGGAAAACTCCCCCCCTGGGTCGGGGCAAAGGATGTCATCCTCCATCTCCTGTCGCGGCTCGGGGTAAAGGGCGGGCTCGGCAAGGTCATGGAATACGCGGGGCCGGCGGTAGCGACCCTGAGCGTGCCCGAACGCGCCACCATCACCAACATGGGCGCCGAACTGGGCGCGTGGACCTCCATCTTCCCCTCGGACGAGGTGACGCGGCGTTTCCTGGCGGCCCAGGAAAGGGCGGCCGACTGGTCCCCGCTGGCGGCCCGCGAGGGCGCCGCCTACGACGACACCATCGAAATCGACCTGTCTTCCCTGGAGCCGCTGGTGGCCTGTCCCTCCAGCCCGGACGCCGTCAAACCGGTCCGTGACCTGTTCGGCGTCAGGGTGGACCAGGTGGCCATCGGCAGCTGCACCAATTCCTCTTACCGGGATCTCAAGCTGGCGGCGGCGCTTCTCCGTGGAAAACGGGTCCATCCGGATGTAAGCCTGGTCATCTCCCCGGGCTCCCGCCAGGTCCTTTCCATGCTGGCCCGGGAGGGCGCACTGGCGGACATGATCGATGCGGGGGCGCGGATCCTGGAAGTGGGCTGCGGACCCTGTATCGGTATGGGCCAGGCCCCGCCCTCGGGAGGCGTGAGCCTGCGGACCTTTAACCGCAACTTCAAGGGGCGAAGCGGCACGCCGGACGCCGATCTTTACCTGTCCGGCCCGCAGGTGGCGGTGGCCGCGGCCGTTTCCGGCCGGTTTTCCGATCCCGCCGGTCTGGGCCGGGTGCCGGAAATAACGGATCCCGAGGCGTTCCTGGTGGATGATGCCATGATCCTTCCCCCGGCCCCCGAAGGGAAGACAGTGGACATCCGCATGGGGCCCAATATCAAGCCCCTGCCGGAACTGGCGCCCCTGCCCGACGCCCTCGAGCTCAGGCTGATGCTGAAACTGGAGGACAACATCACCACCGACGACATCCTCCCCGGCGGCGCCAAGGTCCTGCCGCTCAGGTCCAACCTGCCGGCCATATCGAAACACGTCTGTGAACTGAAGGCCCCGGGTTTCGCCGAAAAGGCCTGCGAGGCGTCTGCCGTGGCCATCCTGGGCGGCGAAAACTACGGACAGGGATCGAGCCGGGAGCACGCGGCCCTGGCGCCCCGGTACCTGGGGGTCCGGGCGGTTTTCGCCAAGTCCTTTGCCCGTCTTCACCGTGCCAACCTGATCAATTTCGGCGTCCTGCCCGTATGGATCAATGATGCGGAATATGACAGGATGGCGGAGGGAGACCGGATCGTGCTGACGGACCTCCACCGGCGCGTCGCCGAAAGCGACCGGGTGACCATCCGCCTCCCGGAAAAGGAAATGGAACTCGGCGGCCGGTTGCTTCTCTCGGAGCGCGAGCGCCGCATCCTGCTGGCGGGCGGCCGGCTTAACTTTCAGCGAAACCGCGCGGGATAGAAAAACCGGCGGACGCGGCCGGCCCCTCACGGGAGACCCGGGGCGGGCCGGGATGTCCGCTTTCACCCGACGAACGGAGAAAACGAAACGGATCGGAGAGTTTGGACATGAAAGAAAAAGAATACCGGGCGGAAAACATCACCTGGGATAACCGCGGCCGGCCCGTGGTGCCGGATCACCCCGTGGTCGGGTATATCGAGGGGGACGGCATCGGACCGGACATCTGGCACGCGGCCCGCGCCGTGCTGGATGCGGCGGTATCGCGGGCCTACGGAGAGCAACGCGCCATCGCCTGGCGCGAGCTGCCGGCCGGGGAAAAAGCCATGGCGGCCCACGGCCCGGAAAACCCGCTTCCGGAAAGCACGTTCGAGGACCTCAAACGGTACGGCATCGCCATCAAGGGCCCCCTCACCACGCCCGTGGGCGGCGGGTTCCGGTCCCTGAACGTGACATTGCGGCAGCGGCTGGACCTGTACGCGTGCGTGCGGCCGGTCCGGTATTTTCCCGGGGTTCCCGCGCCGGTGCGGCACCCGGAACGGGTCGACATCGTCATCTTCCGGGAAAACACGGAGGATGTCTACGCCGGGGTGGAGTGGCCGGCCGGCTCCGAAGACGCGGAAGAGATGCTCGAGATGATCAACAAGAAACTGTCCCGGAGCGGCGGCGCCCCGCTACGGGGAGGGAGCGCGGTGGGCATCAAGCCCATGAGCGAACGCAACACCCGGCGGCTGGTGCGCCGGGCCGTTCAGTACGCCCTGGACAACGGGTATGAAAGCGTCACCCTGGTGCACAAGGGCAATATCATGAAGTACACGGAAGGCGCTTTCCGGGACTGGGGCTACCGGACGGCCGAAGAGGAATTCCCCGGCCGGACGCTCACCGAGGCAGAGCTCTTCAGCCGTTTTGACGGCAGGATCCCCCAAGGCCGCGTGGTTATCAAGGACCGGATCGCGGACGCCATGTTCCAGCAATTGCTCCTGCGGCCCGAGGAATACGGGGTCATCGCCACCCCCAATCTCAACGGCGATTATCTCTCCGACGCGGCCGCAGCCCAGGTGGGCGGGCTGGGGCTGGCCCCGGGGGCCAATATCGGCGACCGCTGCGCCCTGTTCGAGGCCACGCACGGTTCCGCCCCCAAGTACGCGGGCCTGGACAAGGTCAATCCCGGCTCGCTGATCCTCTCCGGGGTGGAAATGCTCCGTTTCATGGGCTGGTCCGAGGCGGGAGACCTCATCGTCGACGCCCTTACCCGGACCATCGGCCGAAAAACGGTCACCTATGACCTGGCACGCCAGATGGAGGGAGCCACGGAAGTCACCTGTTCGGCCTTCGGCAGGGCCATCGTGGAAAACATGGCAGATCCGGCGGCATAGGGCGGCCTGAACGGAAAAACCGGGCCGCCCGGCCCGGGAAGACCGGATCTTTCAAGATACAGGGACCGGTCCGTCGCCGGGTGAACACGGAAACCTCAATCAGGGAACCCGGAAGGGATGTGCGGCATGTACCGGGAATTTTATAACCTGGAGGAAAAACCGTTCAACCTGACCCCTTCGCCCAAGTTTCTCTACTTAGGCGAAAATCACAAGGAGGCCCTGGCCCTCCTGACGTACGGCGTGGTTGAACGGAAGGGGTTTATCCTCCTGACCGGGGAGGTGGGAACGGGCAAAACCACCATGGTTCACGCGCTCCTCGGCAACCTGGACGAAAGCGTCCGGTGCATCTTCCTTTCCAACCCCCTCCTGTCCCAGCAGGACTTCATCGATTATCTCGCGTTCTCCGCCTTCAAACAAAAGGCCCATTTCAAATCAAAAACCGCTTTTCTCCTTGAGTTCGAATCTTACCTGAAGGAAAACCTGAGACGGCACCGGAATGTCATCCTGATCATCGACGAGGCACACAAGCTGTCGTTTGAACTGCTGGAGGAGATCCGGCTCCTCTCCAACATGGAACTGGCGGATGAAAAACTGATCAACATCTTCCTGATCGGCCAGCCCGAGCTGAACAAGAAACTGAGCGAGCCCCGGTGCCGGCCCCTGCTCCAGCGCATCAGCAGCCGGTATCACATCCATCCGCTGGACCTGGAAGATACCCGAAAATACATCGAAAACCGGTTGCGGGTGGCCGGGAAGAAAAAAGGGGACGAGATCTTCTCCGGAAACGCCGTAAAGGCCGTTTACCAGCTCTCCGGCGGATATCCGAGGATGATCAACATCCTCGCCGACAACGCCCTGCTTCTGGGATACGCAAAGGGAATCCGGAAAA
Organism: uncultured Desulfobacteraceae bacterium; assembly: GCA_964501805.1. GTDB lineage: Bacteria > Desulfobacterota > DSM-4660 > Desulfatiglandales > Desulfatiglandaceae > CAZCVB01. Next base: position 6,485 of record CAZCVB010000056.1, read on the forward strand.
TCAACGCCCGGATCATCCGCCAGTGTTTCGACGACCTGCGACTCGATGACACGGACAGCGAATCCGCCGGAGAAGCGGGGATTCCGGCCGGCGAAAGGGAGGCCCGGGGGCCCCGCAAGCGCCGCCTCTGGCGCTGGCCCCTGGCGGCCCTGGCGATGAAAGAGCGCGCCCTGGCGGAAAAAGAAGCGGCGCTGGCCAGAAAAGAGAAGACCCTGAAAGAAGCGGAAGCGGCGGTAAAAATTCCCGCGCCGGCCCCCATGCCCGTAAAAAAAGGAGATGCCGGCGCCCCGGAACCGGCACCCGCGGTAAAGAAACCGGCCTTTAAAACGGTTACGGTGAGACCGGGAGACACCCTGCTTCAACTGGCCGCGGATATCTACGGCAGGGCCGATGCAAAGACCCTCGGGCTCGTCCAGCGATTCAATCCCGGTATAAAAGACATCAACCTGATCGAAGTGGGAGAGAAGATCAGGTTCCCCGCGCCGGCCGTTCCGGCGGGAGGATCCGCATTCACCGTGCATGTCGCTTCTTTCAAACCCTTTCGCCGGGCGCGGGAGCTGTTCCAGAAACTGGCGGCCGAAGGATATGACGCCTTTATCGTCCCCGCGGTTTCGGACCTGGGGGAAAAGGTTTTCCGGGTAACCCTCGGAAATTTCAAGTCCTGCCGGGAGGCCCGGGCGTATGCCGAAAAAATCCTGAAGCAGGGGGTGTCCGGCTATGCCGTGCCCCTGCGCCTGGAAACAGAATGACCGGGAAACACCGCTCCGGGGCATCGGACCCACCGCCCCTCGACTTTTGCAGGGTTTTATGGTATTATAAATAGGTTGCTTGCCCGCCCGGATTCAGCGGACCGGTTTCACCCACCTACCAGGAGTCGGAAAATGAAATGCCCGAAATGTTCTTACATCAGCTTTGATCATCACCAGGTATGCCCCAAGTGCAACAAGGACATCAGTAACGAGCAGCGACGGTTGAACCTGCCGGGATTCAAGCCGGAACCGCCCGAACTGCTCGGCGCCCTGACCGGGGAGGCCATGGACTCCAATGCGGGGATCCGCGTGGACGGAGAGATGTTCGGGTCTCCGGAGGCCGAATTCAGCACGGAGGATTCACAGGTCATCGAGGCCATGGAGGAGACATTCAAGGACACCCAGAGCCTGGAGATGCAGATCGAGGCGACGCCCGAAGCGGGGATCCATTTTCCCGAAGAGCGGGGCGACGAAGAAGTGTCCGGAGACCTGGAAGGCCTGATGCTCGACCAGGAGGACGCGCCGGGCGCGGGCGGCGCGGCGCCTGAGGAGGAGGACATCGTTTCGCTGGACCTGGACGATCTCGCCGGAGACGAAACCGAGCTGGATTTTGAGGAACCCGCCGCCGCGGCACCGGAGGGGATGGAGACGGAGATCGACCCGGCGCCGGCCGTGGTCGAAGA
>CAZCVB010000056.1:8016-11641 GCA_964501805.1 uncultured Desulfobacteraceae bacterium
CGGCACCGGAGGGGATGGAGACGGAGATCGACCCGGCGCCGGCCGTGGTCGAAGAAGAGGAGGAGGACGTCCTCGCCATCGAACCCGATGACCTCTCCCTGGACCTGGACGACCTCGCCATCGAGGACGCGGGCGAAGAGGCCGTCGGGGATACGGGGGAACCGGCGGCCGGCGCGGGGCCGCAGGAGACGCTGCTGGACACCGGGGAACTGGTGACATCGGAAATCAATATGGAAAAGCTGGACCGGGAGGACGATCTGGAAGATCTGGAAGACCTGGAAGACCTGGAACTGGACCTGGAGGCGCTGGAACCCGAGGAAACGTAATCACGGCATTTTTCGAGCCCTCTGCCGGACGGAAGCGCATCCCCCGGATCAGGACGCCGCACCGCCCGCCGCCCCGTCGAGAGACGCCTTTTCCACGGCAAGCGCCACAGGACCGCTCAGGGTATTCAGCAACAGCAGGTCGTCTTTCCGGAAACCATAGGGCCTCCGGACGGAATCCACATAAATCACTCCCCGGATCTCCGTGTTGCTGACCATGGGGACGCACATGAGCGATCCCATCTGCAGGGTCTCCGCGGCTTCGGCGGTCTTCCCGGGCCGTTCATAACGCGTGTTGGACATCCTGAGAGGCTTCCGATCCCGAAGCACCTGTTCCACCACCGGCCGCGCGCGTGCAGGATCCCCTTTATCCGCACCGCTCCTGGACCTGGAGACCACATCCCGGATTTCCCCTCCGCCCGGATCACAGAGAAAAACGGCCGCCGTATCGATCCGGGGCAGGGTCTCCATGATGAAATCAAGGACCCTTTTGAGGAATTCCCGGATATTCATCGACTTTCCCAGGAGTTCCGAAATATTGTAGACCAGTTCCAGGTCCCGTCCCGTGTCGGCGCGCCGTTCCCGGGACGGACGGCCGTTTTTGTCCGCGGGCGCCTTTTCCGGGGGGGGCGCCGGGGACATCTCCCCCGGTCCCTTTCGTCCCGGGACACCCGCCAGGCGCATCACGGTCCGCCCGATGGAAATGGTGTCCTCCTCTCCCACCTCGAACCCCTCACCCGGCCGGATGGCGGCCCCGTTGATGAGGGTTCCGTTGGTGCTTCGCAGGTCCTCCACGAAAAACTTGGTCCCGATCCTGAATATTTTCAGGTGCTTCCGGGAAATCGCCGCATCCTTCACCTGGAAATCATTCCTCAGGGACCGGCCCACGAAAATCGTATCGCTGTCGAATTCGAAGCTTTCCCCCGACATGGGACCCTCAATGACCACCACCCTTGGCATAAGCCCGACCTCCGGCCGGAGTCCCTTCATCCCCGGACGCCCGCTCCCGCCCGGAGCAAAAAGAGGCGCGCCGCCGGTATGTGGATGAAGCCCCCGGCCTGCCATTCATCCGGCGGGATATTGCACTTGTCTCCACAGTTGTTATATTTTACCATTACATCTTTTAATTTCAATCGTTTTTCTTCCCTGCCCGTCGGGGTCTTTGCGGCGGGCGGATGCATCCCTCACGAAAGGAGGAACAACCATGATCGAATATATCAGGAAACCGATGCTCATGGGCCTCGGGCTGGCCTTTTTGACCAAGGACAAAATCGAAGAGATGGCGAACGACCTTGCTGAAAAGGGCGACCTGTCAAAAAAAGATGTCCGGGCGTTCGTGGAGGACCTGTCGAGCCGGTCGGAAGAGGCCAAAAAGAAAGTGGAGCAGCGGGTGGAAAAAATCGTGAAAAAGACCCTGGAGAAGATGAACCTGGTAAGCCGGGACGAGTTCCTGGAACTGGAGGAACAGGTCCGGCGGCTGAAACAGGACCGGGCGGCCCATTGATGCTCAATATCGGAAAAATCGGTGTGATCGGGCGGACCTACCGCCACCTGAACCGTTACCGAAAAATCCTGCGGGTCCTGTTCCGATACGGTTTCGGGGACCTCGTCGACACGCTCAAGATAGAGCAGTACCTGGAGATCGGTCTGCAGGTGATTTCACGAAAGCGGCGGGAGAAAATCGAAAAGCTGTCCCGGCCCGAACGGGTCCGGATGGCCCTCGAGGAACTGGGGCCGACCTTCATCAAGCTGGGGCAGATCCTTTCCACCCGCCCGGACCTCATCCCGGTGGCGTACGTGGAGGAGCTCTCGAAGCTCCAGGACCAGACATCCCCGGTCCCCTACGGGGAAATACGGGAGATCGTCCGGGCGGAGACCGGGAAGTTTCCGGAAGACCTTTTCGCGTCCTTCGAACCGGTTCCCCTGGCCGCCGCTTCCATCGGCCAGGTCCACCGGGCCACACTGGAGGGCGGGGAAAACGTCGTGGTAAAGATCCAGCGCCCGGGGATCCGGAAACTCATCGAGGTGGATCTTGAAATCATGCTTCACCTGGCGGGCCTCATGGAACGGCACCTGGAGGGATTCGAGATCCAGCGGCCCACCCGTATCGTGGAGGAATTCGCCCGCACCCTTGAAAAGGAGATCGATTACCGGGTTGAAGCCGCCCACATGGCCCGTTTTTCACGGCAGTTCGCGGATGACGACAGCATCTACGTCCCCGGGATTTTCGAAGAGCTGACCACCCGCCGGATGCTCACCACCGAGTTCATCGACGGCATCAAGGCAAGCCGGATCGACACCCTCCGGGAACGGGGCTACGATCTTACGAAAATCATGCAAAGGGGCGTGGATGCCGTGATGAAGCAGGTCTTCGTCCATGGATTTTTCCATGCCGATCCCCACCCGGGAAACATCCTCATCCTCCCGGAAAACGTGGTCTGCTTCATCGATTTCGGCATGATGGGGCGCATCACCGGCCGCGAGCGGGAAGATTTCTCCGATTTCCTGGTGCAGGTGGTCCGCGGGGATGAACGAAAGGCCGCGGACGCCGCAATGCGCCTTTCCCATTACGACAGGGAACCGGACCGGGAACGGCTTGAAAGGGACCTTCTGGAGGCGATGGAGACGCACCTTTACCATCCCGTCGAGAAACTGCGGATCGGAAAACTGCTTCAGCGTCTCCTGGAGATATTCACCCGCCACAGCCTTTCGCTGAAACCGGACCTCTTTCTCACCATGAAGGCCCTCGCCACGCTGGAAGGACTGGCAAGGACCCTGGACCCGGATTTCAACATCATGGAGCACGCGCGGCCGTTTGTGCGGCGGATCCGATCCGGCAGGTTCAGCCCCGGGCACGTGGCGGACGACGTGCTCGAGACCGGCGCGGAGCTCTACACCCTGATAAAGGAAGTCCCCTCCGAACTCCGGGCGATCCTCAAACAGGCAAAAGAAGGAAAAATCCGGATCGAATTCGAGCACATGGGCCTGGAGCCGGTCCTCTTCACCCACGACCGGACCAGCAACCGCATCGCCTTCGCCATTGTCCTGGCCGCCCTCATCATCGGGTCTTCCCTGATCGCCCTGTCCGACATCCCGCCCAAATGGCACGATATCCCCATCATCGGGCTGGCGGGCTTCATTATCGCCGGGGTGATGGGATTCTGGCTCCTGCTCTCCATCCTGAGGCGCGGAAGGATGTGAGCCGGAACGGGGACGCTCCCGTATCCGCCGGGAAAGAAGACGGCAATGCCCTGGATCGGTGCAAGCGCAGGAGGATAAAGGATAAAGATGGATAATTTATT
>CAZCVB010000057.1:0-11627 GCA_964501805.1 uncultured Desulfobacteraceae bacterium
CTCCAGTGTGTGGTCCGCCTTTTCACCGATACCGAACCGCATCCGGAGGACTTTCTCCTCCCTCGGGGTCAGGGTCCGGAGCACCTTGCGCGTCTGTTCCGCCAGGCCGAAATTCACCACGGCCTCTCCCGGGGAAAGGATCTTCTTGTCTTCGATAAAATCACCCAGGTGGCTGTCTTCCTCTTCTCCAATGGGCGTCTCGAGGGAGATAGGTTCCTTGGCGATCTTCAGGACCTTTCGCACCTTTTCCAGGGGAAACTCCATCTTTTCGGCGATCTCCTCCGGCGTCGGTTCCCGGCCGTGCTCCTGGACGAGATAACGGGAGGTCCGGATCAGCTTGTTGATGGTTTCAATCATGTGAACGGGAATCCGGATGGTCCTGGCCTGGTCCGCGATGGCCCTTGTGATGGCCTGCCGGATCCACCACGTGGCATAGGTGCTGAACTTGTAGCCCCGCTGGTACTCGAACTTGTCCACCGCCTTCATCAGACCGATATTGCCTTCCTGTATCAGATCAAGAAACTGGAGGCCCCGGTTGGTGTACTTCTTGGCGATGCTCACCACAAGCCGCAGGTTGGCCTGGATCAGCTCGGACTTGGCCTCCTTCGCCTTTTCCAGGCTCCCCTCCACCCGTTTCAGCGTGACCTTCAGCTGCCGGGGCGTCATGTTGGTCCGTTCCCTGAGCAGACGGATTTCCTCCTGGGCCGACTCCACCTTGCTTTTTATTTCCACCAGTTCCCGTTTTGTCAGGCCCACCGGCGAAATGACATCGTCATCCGATTTGCATCTGGGGATCTTGGCAAAGCATTTTCTCAGGTACGAAACCGGCTTGCCGCCCGCCCTTACCATACAGTCGGTGATGTCCTTTTCCGCCCGCTCGATCCTGGCCACCAGGTCCCGGTACCGGCTGACCATCAATTCCAGTTGTTTTTTCTCCAGGCTGAAGGAAGCAACCAGATTGGCGATTTTTCTCTGGTCCCTTTTGATCCGTGCCGCAAGCCGTTTCTTTTTCGCCTCGGAGCAACCCCGCTTCAGCATTTCGCGCCGCGCGGTGCAGACCCTCTCGTTCAGTTCCCGGATGGTATCGATGGTTTCGATGAGGGATTCCTTCCGTTCCCCCGCCTGCATGTAGCTTTCTTCATCCTCAAGGTCATTGATCACGTCCTTCAGCTTGATCCGGGAAGCCCTGAGTTCCTCGCCCAGTTCAATGATGTGCTCGATCCCCACGCACGAGTCCAGAAGAACGCTCAACGCCTTTTTTTCGCCCGCCTCGATCCGCTTGGCAATGGCCACTTCCCCTTCCCGGGTCAGCAGGGAAATGCACCCCATTTCTTTCAGGTACATTTTCACGGGATCGGAAACACGGGATCCGGTGTCGGCCATTTCCATGCGGAGGTTCTTGATCTCTTTTTTCTCTTTTTTTCTCTTGGCTTTCCTGGCCTTCTCCATCTCCGCCTTGGATGCCTCGTCGATCACCATGATGTCCAGCTCTTCGAACATCGTCAGGAGATCATCAACGTTTTCCTCGGAGGTGACGATCTCGTCGGACAGGTCATCGTTCAGTTCCTCCAGCGTGATATATCCCTTATTTTTACCGATACTGATCAGCCGTTTCAGGTTGCCCATGTCGGTTTCTTTTGTCATGCGTTCTCCCCTCCTGGAAGGTTGGTCCAACTCCTCAAGAAATCCCCCGGGGTCCTGTCCGGGTAGGTTCTCCCGATACCGGCGCCCGGGCGGGACGGATGGAACGGCGGTGCTTTGGAGATTTACAGCCGTTCCCCGCCGCCTCGCAACGGCCCCTTTCCTTTCAGTTTGGTCAGTTTTACCAGCTGCTCCAGATCTCCCGCTTCCCTGGCCTTTTGAAAGGACGCGGCGATCCCGGCCTGGTATACCTCTTCCTCCAGTTCCACAACCGCCTGCTCAATCTCCTCCTTTGAAAAAACAAAGGGGCGAAGCAATACCTCCCTGAGGCGCTCCCGGGCCGCCTCGGTCTGAAGGCGGTCCAGAAGAATTCCGGTGTCAACGGATCTTTTTTGGGCGCACGCGTCGAACAGGGTGTCCGTAATTTCACGCACCACCGGGTCCCTCAGGAGGACGCGGCAATCGCAGGCCATAAGCCTTGGGACGGTTTCAGGGTAATGGACCAGCAGGTTGAGCAGCTGCAGGTCCCTGAGATTTTTCCCCGTCCTGATACGGGAGACATGATCCGCTATCGGGCCGCCGCCCCCCTTTCCGGCGGGGTTTTTCGAAAACGCCGCCAGCCCGGACAGGACCACTTCCTCCCGGATCCCGGTCCGTTCGGAGAGACGGCGCACATACAGGGAACGAAGCGCGAAGTCCCGGACATCCGACAGGATCGGGAATATCTCATTCAGGGCATGCGCCTTGGCCTCGTCCGAATCGCCCTCGGAGAACTTCCGATCCATAAAAAAATCGAACATGGACCGCGCCCCGTCCAGAAAATCGAGGAACGCATCAAGGCCTGTTTTATTCACGAACGTGTCCGGGTCGTCCCCTTCCGGCAGCACGGCGGCCCTGGCGGGAAGGCCCTCATTTGAAAAAACGGGGAGGCTTTTCAATACGGCGGACATTCCGGCCGCATCCGAATCAAAAACAACAACCGCTTCCTTTGCGTATCCCTTGAGCCGCCGCACGTGGCTGGCGGTCAGGGCCGTTCCCAGCGTGGCCACCACGTTTTCCAGCCCGTGATTTCTGAGCGCCAGGCAATCCATGTATCCTTCCACGATCACGGCCCGGCCCCTCTTCCGGATGGCTTCCCGGGCCGCGTGCAGCCCGTACAGCAGTTCTCCCTTGTGAAACAGGAGGGTCTCCGGGGTATTGAGATACTTGGGAAGCGAATCATCCAGCACCCTTCCGCCGAACCCGACGATCCGGCGCCTCAGATCGAAGATGGGAAAGATGATGCGCCCCCTGAACCGGTCATAATAGCCCCCGCCGGTTTTCCGGGGAACAACGAGACCCGCCTCCGAGGCAAGGTCCGGGGCCAGGCCGTCCCGCTGAAGGGCGCCCACCAAGCCGTCCCATTCGTCCGGCGCGAATCCCAGGCCGAAGGCCTCGATGGTTTCCGCCGTAAGCGCCCGTTTTTCCAGATAGGCCCGGGCCGCTTTTCCCTTTGTCGTGTGGCGCAGGCTCTGCCGGAAATAGGCGGCGGCCCGCTCGTTTATCCTGAACAGGGCCTCCTTTCTCGATGTCCGTTCCTTTTCCCGGGCCGCGGAAAATCCATCTGAGAGGGTGACGTGATACCTCTCCGCCAAGTCACGGAGGGCCTCCGGAAAGGTGCAACTGTGATACGCCATCCAGAACGAAAAGATATCCCCGCCGGCCTTGCATCCAAAACAGTGAAAGGTCTGTCGCTCCTGGTTCACCGTAAAGGAGGGATCCTTTTCGGCATGGAACGGGCACAGCCCGACGAAGTTCCGTCCCGCCTTCCGGAGCTGGACGAACTGTCCGATCAGTTCCACGATATCCGCTGCGGCCTTGATCTCCTCTTTCGCGGATGAATACGATGTCATCTCCGGTCCCCGGTCGCTCCCATGGTCGGCGGGATGTCCGCCCGGCGGCGGGAGGACCCGTAACATGCCGGGATTTCCGTCCCTCTCAGGACAGTTCGACCACTGTTACGGCATCCCCGCCCGCCCGCGGATCTTCACTGTAAAACTCTTTCACGACAGGGTTTTCCTTCAGGTGCTCCCGGATCGCCTTTTTGAGGATCCCGGTCCCGTGCCCGTGAATGATTTTCAGGCTCACCTGCCCTGAAACCAGGGCCTGGTCGATACGCCTGTCGATTAACGGTATGGCATCGGCCACCCGGTAGCCGATGACGTCCAGATCCGGGGATCCCGCGGCGGCCAGATTCCAGGTGACGGAACCCCGCCGGCCGCCGGGTCCCGGTGAACCGGAATCTTCCACCACGTCAAGGTCCCTTACCGCTGCGGACATCCGGACGTGCCCCACCATGATCACCGCGCGCTCGCCCGAAGGATCAACGGACCGGACCACCCCTTTCTGGCGGAGTTTCCGATGATAAACCGTCTCCCCTTCTCCGATATGGGGCGTCCGCCCGGGGAGAGTTTCGTCTTCCGGGGGATCAAAGCGAGCCACCAGGTTGTGGCAGATCTCACGGTGCCGTCGGGAAACGGATGCCTGGGATGAACGGTTCCCTTTCAGCAGGTTAATGGCCTCTTTCAGTTCCTGCCGGGCCGCATGGATAACGGCTTCGGCCTCGGCCTTTTTTTCCAGAAGAAGGGCGTTGTTTTCGGCCTCCAGACGGGACAGGCGTGCCTTCAGTTCCTTCTCCGCCGCCCGGTATCGCTGTCCGGCCCTTTCGCTCGCCTCCTTTTCCAGGCGGGTGCGGGTGATGAGATGATCCAGTTTATCGATGATCCGGTTCAGCCGGACCTCCCCCTGATCGAGAAATCTCTCTGCCCGGTCCAGCACGCCGTCGGGAATCCCCATGTGACGGGCAATCTCCAGCCCATGACTGATCCCCGGAGAGCCGTAATTGAGCCGGAAAGTCGGGGAACGGGTGCCTTCGTCAAATTCCACCGCCGCGTTGACCAGCCGGGGATTCAGCATGGCGAAAGACTTCAGGCGGTTCAAATGGGTGGATACCGCAACAAGAACGCCCTTTTCACATAGGACTTCGAGCACCGCCATGGCAAGGGCGGCGCCTTCGTCCGGATCGGTTCCCATTCCGGGTTCGTCAATGATGACCAGGCTCCCCCGGTCCGCCTCATGGAGAAGGTCTCTCATGTGGGCCGCGTGGGCGGAAAAGGTGCTGAGGCCCGCCTGCAGATCCTGATCATCGCCGATGTCCGCCATGATCCTCCGGAAGACGGAAATCCGGCTCCCCTCGGCCGCCGGGATATGCATCCCGGCCTGGGCCATCAGACAGATGAGGCCAAGCGTTTTCAGGGTGACGGTCTTTCCTCCCCTGTTGGGCCCGGACAGGATCAACCCGTTTTGACGGCCCGTCAGACGAATGTCCACGGGAACGGGAGGCCCTGCGCCTTCCGGCTCCGCCTCGGCCCGGGCCGCCAGGATGGGATTCCTGGCCGATACCAGCAACACCTCCTCCCCGCCGGACAACTCGGGCGCCACGCAGGAAAGGGCCTCGCAAAAGCGCGCCCGGGCGCAAAGGCCGTCAAGGCGCCCCACCGATGCGTGGATCCCCGCGAGGACACCAGACCGTTCACGGACCCTGTCGGTCAGACGGACAAGGATGCGCCGCTCTTCGGCCCTTTCCTCGTGTTCCAGTTCGGTCAGCCGGTTGTTGTCCCCGACCACGGCGATCGGTTCCATAAAACAGGTGGAGCGGGTCCTGGAATAATCGTGGATAATCCCCTTGATTCCCGATCGTCGGTCGTTCCTCAGGGCGATGACATACCGGCCGTCCCGGATGGTCACCAGATTTTCGGTCCCTTCTTCATTACCTCCTGCGGATCGCCTGATATGTTCCAGCTTTTTCTGGATTTCGGATCTGATGCGGATCTTCCGTTCCCTGATTTTCCTGAGGCCGCTACTGGCCGAATCCCTGATCGCGGCATTCGGCGACACCGTCCGCCTCAGGGCGTCGGCCAAGGCCGCTTCCTGGGGAAAATCCCCGAACAGCTCGAAAAGCCCGGGACATAACGACCGGTTGGCGCGAATAAATTCTCGCGCTTCCCGGCCCGCCTCCAGCAGGAAGAGAACATCCAGCAGCTCCGCCGCATCCAGGCAGGCCCCGTCCGTGCCGGATTTTTCCACAATGGCCGAGATATCCCTCAGGCCCGGGAACGTGACAAGCCCCCTTACCTTAAGTAGGAGCCGCAATTCCGAAATAAGTTTCAGTTCGTTTTGGATAAATGAAACATCGGTCGATGGCCGGAGTGACAGACAGTCTGATTGACCCAGTGGACAGGAAGCATGGCCGGATACGATATCCAGCAGACGATAATATTCAAGAACCTGATACGTGTTCTCAGTCATGCAGGCCCTGTAAAACCGCGGCGAACCATCCGCCCGGGCAACGCATTTTCCGGCCGGAACGGTCGATCGAAGGGCAGAAGCCCGGCCGGAAACCGGGTTTCCGACAATGACCGTCCGGCGCTGGCGCCGGTCACGAACCCGCCAGCAGCTTCCTGGCGATTTCGTTGACCTCTTTTCCCTGGGCCTGTCCCGCCATCCTCGCCATGGCCGTTTTCATGACCTTCCCGATGTCCCGGGGGCCGGTTGCGGACAGTTCGGAGATGACCTCTTTCAGCGTCTTCTCAATGGATTCCCGGCTCAGCTGTCTGGGCAGGTATTCATAGTATATCCGGACCTCCTGCTCCTCCCCGGCGGCAAGCGCCTCCCTTCCGCCTTTTCTGAATTCCTGGGCGGCCTCCTTCCCCTTTTTTACCAGGGAGGAAATAATGGCCTCGATTTCCCTGTCCTCCAGCTGTCGGCCCTTTTCCACCTCCCGATTCTTTACGGCCGTCTTCAACATCCTCAGGCAGGAAACCCGAACGGCATCCCTGGCCTTCATGGCGGCCTTCAGATCATCAATAATCTTTTCATGTAATGACATGGCACAACCCGTTTATGGAGGCGAAAAGGATGAGATCAATTGCGCGCCGGCAAGCGCCTTCCGCGTGAAGCACCCCCCGAAAAATATCCAGTGTATTCTGAAGGTTGAATCTTGCGATACCGGCAATCCCGATCATACGGAATTTTTTAAATTATTACCTTTTCCATAAATGTCAAGCCAAAATTTTACAGGAACGCCTCCCGCCGGGAAGACCCCGTAGAAAAACGGGTCAACGGCGGCGGGCGCGGGATGACCGGAGGCATGTGATCCCGGAAGATGACGATCATCCGGATGGAAAAGGATCTTTTCTCAAAGAGATCTCTCAGGAGAGGATGTCTGGCGTTGATCCGTTTTTCAGGAAGAGGGCGGAAGGAATCGAACCCGTTTGGGCATCGGTCAGGGAGAGACAGGGGCGGCGGCGGCAATGGCCGATTTCAGGTCAAGGCTCCCATCATAGAGGGCACGTCCCGTGATCATACCCATGACGCCGTCCTTTTCAAGAGGGAGCAGATCCTGCACATCACGGATCCCCGAGATGCCTCCAGAAGCAATCACGGGTGTCCGGACGGCCCTGGCCAACGCGCCCGTTGCGGAAACATTGGGACCGGTTCTCATACCGTCCCTGTGGATGTCGGTATACACCAGCGCCGAGACCGGAAGGTCTTCGAACCGTCTCGCCAGGTCCAGGGGCGTCACCTCCAGTTCCTCGGCCCAGCCTTCCACGGCGACCCGGTTGTCCCTTGAGTCGATGCCGAGGATAATCCTCCCCGGGAACCGTTCGCAGGCACCCATGACAAAGTCCGGGTCCTTGCCCGCCACCGTTCCCAGAATCGCGTACCGGACCCCGAGGTCGAAATAGGCCTCCAGTCCCGCCATGTCGCGAATCCCCCCTCCCAACTGGACCGGAACCGGGACGGCCCGGACGATTTTTCTTATGACCGTTTCGTTGACCGGTCTCCCCCGGACGGCGCCATCCAGATCCACCACATGAAGCCTTTCGGCGCCCTGTTCGAACCACCGGACGGCCATTTCTTCGGGCACGTCCGAAAACACGGTCTCATCGGCCATCCGGCCCTGCCTGAGGCGGACACAGCGGCCCCCTTTGAGGTCTATGGCCGGAATTACAAGCAAGTCAGCCTTCCTCTCTCCCGCCGTTTTCCACCGGCTTTTTCGGCTTTTTTGCGGAAGCACCCGGCAGGGTCCCCAGCATTTCATCAAGCCCCATGGCGGCCAGTTTCCCGGCCGTGAACCATCGCCCGCCGCTTTTCATAAAGGTGCCGGCATCCAAAAGGTTTTCAAACAGGGAACGCTGGGTCTTGTCGAACCGGGACCTCCAGATCACGGCCCCGTCCGACGGACGGACCAACAGAAGGACAAAGGCCACGGAAGCGGACTGCTCCGATGCGTAATCGCTCCCCTTTCGTTCCCGCCACCGGTAGATACATCCCGCCATCACCGCGTCAGCCCCGAAGCTGTTACCCACCTTTTGCGCGATCTCTCTGGGCGGCAGGCCCACCCCCTCGTCCGTCACCACGATGGTATGATAGATCCCCATGGCCTGTCCGGGAGGTATCAGTTCATATGTCCCGGCCTTTACCAGCTTATCAAACAGCATGTCCGTCATAAGACGGGCCGCGTCTGCGGGAACCGGTTCGGCCCGGCATACACTTCCGGACAGGGGATCCCGGACAACGCCCGGCTTTGCTCCCTCGGGGAGAGCCGGGCGGAATCCCAGGACCACCAGACGCTTTACCTTCACGCCGGACACGGTCTTTCCGGCGGACGGGCGGGTGAAGGAGCAACCGCCGATCCACAGAAAACAACTCAACACAGCAGCCCAGCATATCGCCCGGTACTTCCGGTACATCTTGGCTTTCATGCGCTTCCTCCCGCCCGGCGCCCTGACGGCGCCCGGCGTCCCATCGGCTTTCGCCTACAGTTCCCCTTTTGTGGAAGGCACCGCCCCGTTCAGGCGCTGATCCATGCCCGTGGCCCGGTCCAGGGCCCTGGCGAATGCCTTGAAAACCGCTTCCGAGACGTGATGGGGCTCATCTCCCGCCAGGAGATCGACATGCAGGGTCATCCCCGCGTTGGTGACCAGCGCCCGGAAAAATTCCCTGAGCAGCCCCACATCGAATTTTCCCGACATCCGTTTTTTCAGGGCGACACGGTAGCAGAGCACCGGGCGGTTACAGATATCCAGCGCGATCCGGACCAGCGCCTCGTCCATGGGAACGGTCGCCTCTCCGTATCGCCGGATTCCCCCCTTGTCGCCCAGGGCGTCCCTGATGGCCATGCCAAGGCAGATCCCCAGGTCTTCAACCGTGTGATGGTCATCGATCTGGATATCCCCGGCGGCCTTCACCGTCAGGTCCATGAACCCGTGGGCGGCCATAAGGGTCAGCATGTGATCCATAAAGGGGATGCCGGTATCCACCCGCCCGGCGCCGGTGCCGTCCAGCCCCAGTTCAATGTGGATATCGGTCTCCCGGGTCTTTCTGTCGATGACGGCTTCGCGGCCCATCGGTCTGTCTCCCCAAATTATGGATAAAAACGGAATGATCAAACGTCCCCGGGTATTCACGGCCCCGGAAAAAACGGCCGCCGGCCGCTTCCGAAAAGAGCGCGGGATTCCCGGCCGTTGCGCAAAAAAATGGTGGAGATGAGGGGATTCGAACCCCTGACCTGTACGTTGCGAACGTACCGCTCTCCCAACTGAGCTACACCCCCACGCACACGGCCCCTTACGGTTGCCGGAAAACGCGCATCCGCGCCCGTTGTCCTTTCCGTTGCCGCAGGACCCCCTCTTGTGTCTTTTCAGCCCCCATCATGGGAACCTGATGATATTATATAGGCATTCCGGCTCCTAAAATCAATCACTTTTTGAATCCCTCACCGATTTGGAACGCCCGGCGGGAATGCGCCGACCCCCTGTGTTGGAAAAAACAGGAAAAACCGGGTATCCGCCGGGGTCGGGGAACGGCATCGCCTCCGGATCGGTACAAAACCATTTGACATTTTTCCCGCCGGTGTTTACATTTCGCAAAATGCCCCCGTAGCTCAGGTGGATAGAGCACCAGATTCCTAATCTGGGTGCCGCATGTTCGAGTCATGCCGGGGGCACCACCCCTCATCCTTTTCCACCGATCCCGGCGCACTTCCGTAACCGGCACACGGGAAAACCCGGGTAATCCAACGCGGTGCTGTCTCCTATTTTTCTCCGGATACAAGGGGAACCGAAAGGATTTCAACGGCCTTTTTCACGCGGACGGAGGCCTCGAGGTCCGCATCCTTCAGAACCCTTTCCACTTTACCAAGCCTTTCCTCAAGCCCGGCCACGCGTATTTCCAGGTCCTGGATGGTCCTGTGGGCGTTTTTTTCGGTCACGCTGATGGCCTCCCTGAGATCAAACGCGTCCGCCAGCCGGTCAAATAGCCCCCTGCATGAGGTCCTCGGATCGGCCTCGAGAATCTTTCACCAGGAAGAACGCCACCATCACGACCAAGAGCCCCCCGATCGCGCCCAGCAGCTTGAACCGGATGCTTCCAAACGCCGGACGACAAGATCCTGGATCACCGGAGCCGGAAAGCCGACATCTTTTACACGACCGTCGGTTCCGGAGAAACCTCAAAGTGCCTGTCCAGGCGCATGGCTTCGAAGAGACGGCGCAGATCTTTGGATGCATTGACGATCCTCATACCGCCTCCCTTCTTCTCCATGGAGTTACGGGCGGAAAGGAGAAGACTCGGGCCAACGGAATCCACCACGGCCACCCCGTTAAGATCCAGCACCAGCAGATCGATCCCCTTTTCCACCGCCCGGAGCAGTTTTTTCCTGATCCCTTCCGCGGTGGACGCCACGATGTCCTTCCCGGCCTTTATGATGCTCTTTTTTATTTTCGGCATTTCCCTGTCTCCGAAGCTTCCTCATTCCCCGCACACGGCAGACTGCGGGAACACCCGCCCGGACATCTTTCCCGGCCGCCGTTCCGAGAAAATCGTCATGTTTTTGACAAAGGGCACGGACATGCCGACATACCGCTGACGCTGTCAGACCGGCGGGCCATCCGGCCGCGAACATGCCTTCCCCCTACCGGTTCTCCGGACCCGCTCATGGGTCTTGACACCCATTTAGGGATATCATAGCCTTTTGGGAAGCCCTAAAACCCGTTCGGGTGCCACATTCCGGGAGGCCACATGACCAGGGGAGACGCGCTGACGGCCAGCCAGGAAGACTACCTGGAGGCCATTTTTCACATCTCATCCGAAAAACACGCCGCAAGGGCGGGGGATATCGCCAGGCGATTGAAAGTGAATGCATCCTCCGTGACCGGCGCCCTCCGTGTATTGTCCGACAAGGGTCTCATCAATTACGCCCCCTATGATCTGATCACGTTAACCCCTGCGGGCCGGGAGGTCGCCACGGACGTCATCCGCCGCCATGAGGTCCTGCGGGATTTTTTCATCCGGGTGCTGGACGTCGATGAAAAAGCGGCCGGAGAGGGTGCATGCGGGATGGAACATTCGGTCCCCCGGATCGTTCTGGACCGTCTGGTCAAGTTCCTGGAGTTCATGGAACTCTGCCCCAGGGCGGGCATCGACCTGATCCGGGCCTTCAGGACCTATTATGAAAAGGGGATGGACGAGGCAGCATGTGTCCGTTGCGTCTTCCAGTGTCTTGAGGATCTGAAGGGAAAACGGCGGCAGGAGGTGGAAGAGGGGAAACTGACGGTCCCCCTGAGCCGCCTGAACCGGGCGCAGAAAGGAAAAATCATCCGGATCAAGGGGCGCGGGGATACCCGGAAGAGGATCATCCAGATGGGGTTTTCACCGGGATCCCTGGTGGAAATGGAGCATGCGGGAGAAGGGGAAACCCCCGTCGAATGCAAGGTGAAGGGATATCACCTCACATTGAGGAAAGACGAGGCGAAAAGGATCGTGGTGGAGGTCGTTCCCGGGACCGCGCCCTGACCGGCGGGCCCCGGACTGATGGTGAGGCCGGCGGGATCCTGCTCCTCGGTTTCCTCATCGGGATCGCCATCCATGCCTCTTTGCAGTTC
>CAZCVB010000058.1:0-10301 GCA_964501805.1 uncultured Desulfobacteraceae bacterium
CAGGAAATACCTCTTCTCCTATCCCCATCGGTACCCGAACTTATTGAGAAGTTACTTTTTTTCGGGATAACGCAAGGAATTTCGGGCATTCCTTTTCAGCGGGGCTCCGGAGGCCCTCCGGAAGTTACGGCTTCAATTTTCAGGAAACCAGGGGCATTTTTCTCATATCCCTCAGGATTCGCCGCTGCCGCCGCAGGACCCTGGCGTTTGGATGAACCGGCGACCACCGGTGAGGGCTCGGAAGAACGGCCGCCAGCAGGGCCGCCTGGGACGGGGAGATGTCCCGTGCGGGGACATGAAAATACCTTTCGGAAGCCGCCTGGGCACCCCGGATACCGTTTCCCCAGTCCACCGTATTCAGGTACATCTCCAGGATCCGTTGCTTGGTCCAAAAAATCTCGATCAAAAAGGTATAATAGGCCTCTGCCAGTTTTCTGAACCAGGTCCTCGCCGGCCAGAGGAAAACCGTCCGGGCCACCTGCATGCTGATGGTGCTCGCGCCCCTGACGCCTTTTTTCATGGCCAGCTGCCGGATCGCCCGGTTCATTTCCGTGAAGTCAAATCCATGATGAGACAAAAACCGCTGGTCCTCGCCCGCGAGCACCGCTTTTCTCAGGTGGGGAGAAATCCGGCCAAGACTGCGCCACGAGGGTGTCAGCCACGCACCTGCGTGGGGATTCTTTCCTTGGATCCGGGCCCAGAGCATGGTCGCGGTCAGGGGCGGATTCAGGAACCGGAGAACGGCGACTTGAACGAGGCTGAGAATACAGAGGAAAAAAAGGACCTTCAGCCCGAGGAAGACCATGCGCCGGAAAAAGGGGATTCTTTTTTTTCTGGACAATTCCTGTGGCCTCAACGGTATCGGCTGCTGAACGAGGCGTCATCACACCCGGCGAGGGCCCGGGCGTCCGTTCTCCGCGCTCCCGACAGAGGTCGGCAACGGCGGAAAACGGGGTCAGGGACGAAGCCCTTCCAGAAACCGCCGGTTGGCGCGCCGCAACAGGTCCTCGGCGTTCATGCCCCGCTGCCTGGCCAGGTCCGCCAGGCTGAACAGGAGCGCGCCGATAGCCTCGCCCATTTCGGTTTCGTCCTCCTGGTCAAGGGCCTTTTCCAGCCGTTCGGCCCGCCTCCGGGTTTCCTCCCGGATCCCGTCCGGGTCTGTCCGGTACAGGCCGGCGCCGGCCGCCCTCTCGCACAGCCGATGGGTCTTCATGAGGGCGGGCAACTGTCCCGGCACACTTTCCAGTAAAGAATGCTTCCCGCCGGATCCTTCCTTTTCCGCCTGTTTGATCCGGGTCCAGTTGCGGGCCACGTCTTCCGCGCCGGAGACCTGTTCATCTCCGAAGACATGCGGGTGCCGGCGAACCATCTTTTCCCGGATCCCCTCCATGACGTCCGCCAGATCGAACTCCTCCCGCTCCTCGGCCAGTCGCGCCAGGAACAGGACCTGAAACAGCAGGTCCCCCAGTTCCTGGCAGACCTGACGGGGGGAACCGCGTTCCACCGCGTCCAGGACCTCATAGGCCTCCTCCATCAGGTACATCCGGACGGTGGCATCGGTCTGTTCGGCATCCCACGGGCACCCGCCCGGGCCGCGAAGCCGGGCCATCAGCCCGGCAAGGGCCACGATCGCCTCGGATAGCCTATGGGGATCCATGGTCCCCTCCGACGCGGCCGGTCTTTTTGAACGGGGCACTGATCTCCCGGGGCACTTCCCCGAGGAGTTTTCTTTTCCATCTCCGGTAGGCCCCCGGCGATATGACGCTGACCATGGCCTGGTAGGAGGTAATTATGAGCGGCGCCAGCCGTGACTCCGCCACCAGCGGGGTCTTTGACGGAACGAAAAAGGTGAGAAGCACAATGGCGAGGTAGGTGAGGATGATCCCTTTCAAAACGGCGAAGCCGGCGCCCAGGGTCCTGTCGGCCCATCCGAGGAAAAGCTTTTTCATCAACATCTTGAGACCCCATCCGGCCAGGTTGCACAGGATCAGCACAACGGCGAAAACCGCCGCGAAACCGATGAGGGGCACCAGCCAGGTGGACGGCAGGTAGTGTTTCAGGTAACCGGACATCTGCGGCTGGTAATGGTTGGCCGCCCAGACGCCCAGGACCACTCCGGCCAGGGAACCGACTTCCCGGATAAAGCCACGGAATATCCCCCGGATCAGGAGAAAAACCATGGTTCCGAGAATGATCAGGTCAAGGAGGTTCATGGACGATTTTTAGCAAAGCACACCCGACCCCGTCAAGGCGAATATGGCCGGGGATCCGGCATATCGCAGGCCCGGTCCGGCCTCGTAGCGCACCCGGCGCAGGCCGGATTTGTCCCGTCGCCATCTATCGCTTGTTCACGCGCCCGATTTGTGGTAGAGACCTATCAGTTCAAATCCGGGACTGATAACCGAGGAGCGCCGATTCGGATCATGCTCAGCGAAAAGGAAAAAATCGACCTGATCGCCCAGATCAGTCTCGAAATCAACGAAGTAAAGGACCTGGACATCCTCCTTGAGAGGATCCTGACCCATGTCCGGCGGTTTTTCAACGCCGACGCCGGCTCCATCTACCTGCGGCAGGGCGACCAGCTCAGGTTCAGCTACACCCAGAACGACACCCTGCAAAAACGGCTCGGCCGGGACAAAAAGCTGATCTACAACACCTTTTTCATTCCCGTCAACACCCGCTCCATCGCCGGTTATGTGGCCAAGAAACGTGAAATCGTCAACATCCCGGATGCTTATAAAATGAGCGGGTCGGAGCCCTATACCTTTGATTCCAATTTTGACAGCATCTCCCGGTACAAAACCGGGTCCATCCTCACGGTACCGATGACCAACCAGCGCGGGGACGTCCTGGGTGTCATGCAGATCATCAACGCCCAGGATGACCAGGGGGAGATCATTCCCTTTTCCCGGTCCGATGAATCCCTGATCAACCATTTCGCCACCAGCGCGGCCCTCGCGGTGGAACGGGCCCAGATGACCCGGAACATCATCATGCGCATGATCAGCATGGCCGAGCTGAGAGACCCGAAGGAGACGGGCGCGCATGTCAACCGGGTGGGATCTTACGCCGTGGAACTCTACGAGGTATGGGCCCGCGGGAAAGGGATCCCGGGGGAAGAGATCGAACGCCGGAAGGATACGCTCCGCATGGCGGCCATGCTCCATGACGTGGGAAAGGTGGCCATCAGCGACCTGATCCTCAAAAAGCCGGCCCGGCTCTCACAGGATGAATTCGAGGTGATGAAAAGCCACACCTTCCTGGGAGCCAGGCTTTTCAGAGAGGCCCAGTCCGAGTTCGATGCGCTTGCCTGCGAAGTCGCCCTCAGCCATCATGAAAAATGGGACGGAACGGGATATCCCGGCCACGTGGATCTCCTTACAGGGGAGCCGTTGCCGGGGTTCGAACTCCCGGACGGACGCGCCGTTCCCAAGAAGAGGGAAGAAATCCCCCTGTTCGGCAGAATCGTGGCCGTGGCGGATGTGTATGACGCCCTGTGTTCCCGCAGATCCTACAAGGAGCCATGGGACGAGGATCGTATCCTGGAGGAGATCCGGCGCTCCGCCGGATCCCATTTTGACCCGGAAATCGTGGAGAGTTTCTTCACCTGCCTCGATGTATTGAGGTCCATCGCCGCCCGTTATCCCGACGGCGAGACATAACGAACCCCGGGCGCGGCACGGCGTGTATTTCCGGTCAGGGGATACCGCACGTTACGGGCGACAATTCCACTGGTGGGTCCGGCGCCACACGGCAGGACTCACGTATTTGTCCCCCAGCGCCCACATGCCCCTTCCCGCGGCCTTTGCTTCCGCTTCGGCCGCCAGGTACGGCCGGATATCAAATTCATCCGGCAGGTTCTCCCTCTGGACCTCCGCCAGTCCCCGCTTCACCATCTCCAGGTTGATATTTCGTCCCCTCAGATAAATGACGCCGATGAGATCCTTGTCCGGGTAGGGAAGCGTCCCGTATCCCTCCACCACCACCGTCCGGTTGAGGAGGAGGTCGGAGAGGAATTTTTTCGCCTCGCGCCCGAAAGGCTGGTCCGGCTGGCCGGAACGCTGCGCAATCTCCGGGGCATCGATCCCCACCAGCATGACATAGATCACCAGATCGGGGGTCTCGGCCTTCAGGGTGTCCCCGTCATAGACCTTCGTGACCCTGAACCGGCCGGCAAAGGCCGGCCCGGACGTCTGAACAAGTACAAGGACCACCAGGAAAATCGCCCTGATCCATACTTTCATGATGCGCTCCCTTCGGTTTTCCGGGGATTTTCGCATATCCCTCCGGCCTTGTAAAGCGCCCGGCGCACTGCCGATTGACACCCGTTCCCCCCGCGCCTATACTTTTTCACTGTTCATGAATCCACCCCGTCCGGAGCGGCCCAAGACCATGAATCCATCGGAAATCCGGCATATCCGGACCCATCTTCCCGCGTGGTATCAAAAGGCCCGGCGCCCCATGCCATGGCGCGAGACCCGTAACCCGTATCGCATCTGGGTCTCCGAGGTCATGCTCCAGCAGACACAGGTAAAGACGGTCCTGCCCTATTACCACCGGTTCCTGGGCCGGTTTCCAGACGTGACCGGCCTGGCGCGGGCGGACCTCCAGGAGGTGCTCAAGGTATGGGAAGGCCTCGGGTACTATGCCCGGGCCCGCAACCTGCACCGGGCCGCAGGGGAGATCCTGGCGTGCCATGACGGAAGGATTCCTGCGGGCCGGGAAGAATTCATGGCCCTTCCCGGCGTGGGAGACTACATCGCGTCCGCGGTCCTGAGCATCGCCTTTGACCGGCCTCTGGCCGTGGTGGACGGCAATGTGAAACGCGTCCTGGCCCGTCTCCGGGAGATCGATGCGCCCGTCAACCAGGCGGGATCATTCAGAATCTTCAAGGAGACCGCCACACGGATCCTGCCGCGCCGGGAACCCGGGACCTTCAACCAGGCGATGATGGAACTGGGCGCCACCGTCTGCACGCCCCGGAACCCGGCATGCGATGACTGTCCCATTCATCCGGCCTGCCGGGCCCGCCGGACCGGGAACGTCGACGCCTATCCCAAACGGCTGAAACGCCGGCGAACACCGCTTCATCATGTGGCCGTGGGCGTCGTCTTCAAAAAAAGACGGGTCCTGATCACCCGGCGCAAAACCGACGGTTTCCTGGGCGGGCTGTGGGAATTTCCGGGCGGAAAACTGCAGAAAGGGGAAGATCCCGGCCACGCCTGCATCCGGGAGATCCGGGAAGAGGCGGGCCTGCAGGTGAAAATCGAATCCCACCTGACCACGATCCGGCACGCCTACACCCATTTCAGGATCAAGATGGACGTCTTCCGCTGCCGCTATGTATCCGGGAGGGTCCGGTTGCGCGGCCCGGTGGACCACCGCTGGATCCCCCTTTCCGAGATCGACAGATATCCCTTCCCCGGGGCCAACCGGAAGTTCATCCCCCTGTTGAGGGCCGCATGACGCCGGGAATCCGGCAATGAACAACCCCGCCGCAGGCAACGGGGTATCATCAAAAGCATTGAACGCTTCAAGGGGCGGGGAATACAACCCTTGTCCGGGTTTTCCATTTGTGTTAAATAATACACGTCGATGACATTTTCAATAAACAGGGATGCCCTTTCGTCCCGCTGGTAACAGGTCCGGGGGAAATTTTATGAAGGAACACGGAAAAGCCATGGTAATGGCCGCGTTTGTGGCGGATTCCCTGGCCCTGGGCGCTCACTGGATCTACAACACGGAAGACATTTCGCGGACTTTCGGAAGGATGGATCGTTTACAGGCGCCTGGGCCCGAATCGTATCATCCCGCAAAGCGGGCCGGCGAGTTCACCCACTATGGCGACCAGACCCTCGCGCTCCTCGAATCGGTGGCGCAAAACGACGGCTTTGACCTTTACCATTTCTCCACCCTGTGGCGCGCCCTCTTTGACGGCTATGACGGCTACGTGGATGAGGCCACCCGCGCCACCCTTTCCGGGTTCGCCGCGGGAAAGGGTCCCCAAAGCGCCGGGGCCCCCTCCGATGACCTGGGCGGCGCCGCCAGGATCCCCCCGCTGGTCCATCGTTACCGGAACGACCTTATCGGCGTCATCGACGCCTCAAGGTCCCAGACACACATGACCCATACCGACCCGGTGACCGTGGACAGCGCGGAGTTTTTCGCAACCGTGGCATGGCTCGTCCTGAACGGGATGCCGCCGGTGGCCGCCATGCAGACCGTGGCCCAGGACCAGTTTGCCAACTCGCCCGTATACGGGTGGGTAAAGGAAGGGATCGCCTCAAAGGACACCGGCAGCGTGACCGCCATTGGAAAATTCGGACAGTCCTGCCGCACCGCGGAGGCATTTCCGGGCGTGGTCCACCTGATCGCGCGCTACCAGGAGGACCTGAAAAAGGCCCTGGTACAATCGGTAATGGCCGGGGGGGACAGCGCGGCGAGGGGCATGCTGGCGGGCATGGTAATCGGCGCCCACTCGGGATGGGACGGTCTGCCCAAGGAGTGGGTTTCCGGGCTCAAGGAAAAAGAAAAGGTCCTTTCCCTCCTCGAACGAATTTCATGAAACCTTCCCCAATCCCCGGAATTCCGTCTCCCGGACCTCCCGGCCGCCGGTGCTTCATCCCTGTTTTCCCCAAAAAAACGGGTTGAAACGGGTATCCACGTCATAGACGTCCACGCCCTCCCGGCGTTTCAGAAACCCGACCACACGGTAGGTCACCGGCGTGGCAGCCGCTTCGTAGGCCGATTTTACCAGCCACTGCGTCAGGATGGCCGTTGCCAGCACGCGGGAGGGCATCACGCCCAGAAACGCCAGGCTGACGAACACCAGGGAATCGACCCCTTCCCCCACCAGCGTCGAGGCGATGGTCCGCGTCCACAGCCAGCGGCCCCGGGTGGCGATCTTCATTTTGGCCATGATGTAGGCGTTGAAGAACTCTCCCGCCAGGTAGGCCAGAAACGACGCGGCCAGCAGGCGGGGCGCGTATCCCAGGATCGCTTCATAGGCCCTCTGCCCTTCCCAGAAGGGAGCCGGCGGGAGCATCTTTCCCGCCCACAGGGCGATAACCACGATAAGGTTGCAGGAAAAACCGAGCCAGATCACCCGCCTGGCCTGGGCGTACCCATAGACCTCCGTGAGCACGTCCCCCGTGATATAACTGACGGGAAACACGAGAACGCCGGCCGGCACCACCAGGCCCAGGATCTCCGTCACCTTTACGGACATGATATTGGCCGTGATCAGGCAGGTGACAAAGAGGGCCGTCACCCAGACGAACCAGGTGGAAACGGGCCCGCTATGCGAAGAATCTGCTTCAGGTGTGGTCATGGGGGACGCTTCCCGCCGGATGCCGGTGATAGTGGCTGTGCAGGTTGTTCGACTCCCCGTCGTATCGGATCCGGCCGTCCTTCATGCTGTAGATCTCCCGCGTGGTGCGCGCCAGAAAGTCGTATTCGTGAGAAACGATGATATAACTGATATGGAGATCGTTCAAAATACCCATGATGCGCCGGTTGGTCTCCTCGTCCAGGCCCGTTGTCGGCTCGTCCAGGAGGAGCACCCTGGGCCGCATCACCAGCACGGTGGCCAGGGCGACCAGCTTTTTCTCCCCTCCGGAGAGTTTATGGGTGACCCGGTCCTCGAAGCCCTGCAGGTTCAGGGACGAGAGCGTTTCCATGGAGATCTCGCGGGCCTCTTTCGGCGTCTTTCCCTGGTTCAGGGGACCGAAGGCCACGTCCTCCAGGACCGTCGGGCTGAAGAGCTGATCGTCGGCGTTCTGGAAAAGGAACCCCACCGCTTCCCGGACCCGGCGGAAGTCCTCCTCCGTCTCCACCGCCTCCCCGAGAAAACGCACCCGCCCGGACGTGGGCCTCAGGAGCCCCATGATGATATGCAGGAACGTGGTCTTTCCGCTCCCGTTGGGGCCGAGACGGTCCCCTTCCCGGAGGTCGAAATTGACCCCTTTCAGCGCCGCCCCGGCGCCCGGATAAGAAAAGGAAACGTCTTCCATCCGGATGATTATATCAGGTTCACCCATTCGAATATCTCCAGGCCCAGGACGGCCAGGCCCAGGATCGCGGACCAGGCAAGGTCCCGCCGCGAGAGCGAAAACTCACGGAGGCAGTGAAATCTTCCGTTGAACCCCCTGCAGACCATGGCCTGGTGGACCCGCTCGGCCCGGTCGGAGGCACGGACGAACAGCATCCCGATGAGATAGGCATAGCTCCGGTAGGTATGGACGTTCGTCCCGGGATGAAACCCCCGGATCTTCGCGGCCCGCACCAGTCTCTGGAACTCCTGTTCAATGACGAATATGTACCGGTAGGTCAAGAGAAAAAGATAAACGATCTTCGGGGGAACGCCCAGGCGGTTCAGGGCGCTCCCCAGTTCGGAAACGGAACCGGAGGCCACCAGCATCAAAAGGGCCAGGAGGATGGCGTTGGACTTGAGCGTGATCCTTGCCGAGACAACGACGCCCTCCAGAGAGACGGTGAACGGGCCGATCGCGAACAGGGGTGTTCCCGCGAAGGTCAGCGGCAGGAGCAGCCAGAAAAGGAGGACCAGGCCGTTCACAAGGGCCAGCCGTTTGAATACGTCACGGATATCGAGGCGCGCCAGGAAGGCCAGCAGGACGGACATCCCGAGGGCGGCCAGGAGGACCGGAAAACGGTTGGAAGTGGCCACCACGAAGGAGTAGACCGTGGTGAACACCACCCGGACCCTCGGGTCCAGGCGCCGGATCGGGGAGTCTTCCGTCAAGATCGGTTCGCTGAGCATGGCGCGGATGGATCCTTTCTCTGCCTGCGGAGGGGACCCCGCAGGCGATGTCAGCGGACCGGCGGCCGCGGGTCCGGAAGTCCCGGGAGCAGGGTCGGCTGGACCTTTCTCAAAAAAGCGACGCAGAACGCGGTGACGATGCCCTCGATGATCATGACCGGGAGATGGGCCGTCACGACCAGGGCGGAAACCTTGAAAAAATTCCCTTCCGTGCATACCAGGGCGGCCCCTACCATGACGGCGCTCAGGAAAACCGACAGAAACCCGCACGTGAATGCAGCAGGCAGGACCAGGGACGCCCGTTTACGGACCGCCAGGCGGAAGCCGAAATAGCACAAAACCGCGGGCAGGGCCATGGTCACGGTGTTGACCCCCAGGGTCGTGATGCCCCCGAACTGGAAAAAGAGGGCCTGGAGTGTAAGGGCCACGAGAATGGCCGGAAAGGCCCCCCATCCCAGGATGATCCCGGTGATGCCGTTCAAGATCAGGTGAACGCTTGAAGGACCGATGGGCACATGGATCAGGGATGCCACAAAAAAGGAGGCCGACAGGATGCCCGCCCGCGGGATCCGGTCATAGTCCAGTTTCCTGAGTCCCGCGGCCGTGCCGGCCGCGGCCAGCGCCATGCCGGAGACCAGCACCGGCCCGGACAGGATCCCTTCGGAAATATGCATGATAAACCCCCTTTCAAACCGGCGTCCCGCCCGACGGGCATCCTTGCCGCCGCGGGCGACACCGTCCGCGTGACCGGGATCGGCCGGTTTCAAATGAAAAGACCATCCATCCCGGACAGTCGTTTTGATAGCAGGCATGGAGGGTACCATGCCGGGCCTTCCGGTGGGAATGTCTAATCCCGTTTTTCCCGCCTGCCGAGAAAATAAAAGGCGACCCCCGCCATGCCGAAGATATATCCGAGGCCTCCCAGGACATCCTGCAGGGATACCGGTTTTTCCTTCAATTCGGCGATATCCCTCCTGATGGGCGCGAGCCGGGCATCCAGGATCCGAGAGAACACCGTTTCCAGCTCTCTGGAACTGGGGCCCGGTCTTTTTACCAACCCCTGTTCCACATCCTTCTCCACCGTCTTTCCGGCCCCGTCTCCGGCCGCCGGAGGGGCGCCGCTTTCACCGGGCAAAAATTCATCCGCCCTGACGATCCAGAAATTCTTGTGTCCCATCTCGGCATTGCACACCACCTTCAGGTCCCAGCCGTTTTTCCTGGCTTTTTCCGGGATATCGAAGGTGGCGCGGCCATGCTGATCTGTAGCGGCGGTCAGGAGCTTTTCCCCGGTCTTCCCGGAATAAACAAAGATCCGGCCCCGCTTGACCGGACCGCCGGGCGTAAACTTGGCCTCGCACGTGATCCGCCCGCCCTCGACCCAGCAGAAAACGTTTATCCTGTGGCAGGATCCCGGCCGTGGGGCCAGGACCAGCACAAGGGAAAAAAACAGAAACAGCAGAAAAACCGATTTGACATGCGCCCCCATAACAAATGCTCCTTCCCCGCCCGCGCACCCGGACGG
>CAZCVB010000058.1:10401-11582 GCA_964501805.1 uncultured Desulfobacteraceae bacterium
CCCGCATGCCGCGGGAGGCCGTCTGCACCCGGTGCCGCCTCATTTCCCGGCCGGCCACGGCAGGAATTTCACCCACATGACCGCGCCGATCTCCAGGTCTTTCGGCTTGCCGTCATGCGAGATGGTATAATCGGCATCACTCAAGGCGGCAAAGGCCCACCATCCCGGCGCGGGAGGAGAATAGGAGAAAAAGCCCCGGTCGTCGGTACGGACCACCTGGGTTACCATATACTCGGTAGCGGGCTTCAGCTTCCCCCCCCTGTTATAATATTCGATTTCCACCCGCCGGTTCGCCGCGGGTTTTCCTTTCAGATAGACCCGGCCCCGGAAGACGTTCCCGGCGTAAAGGCCGAACGGCCGGGTCACGGGCACGATCTCCGTTTCAAGGCCGAGGGGTTTCTCCCACCCTTCTTCAGCGCCGTAGGCGGCGATATACGTCTTTGTGACATGCTTGATGTAGCAGTCCTCGGCCGGTTCCCAGTAGGGCCTGGGTATCATGTAGATGCAATAGACGGCCGGCCGTTTGACCTTGTACGCAACCTGCCATGCCTTGTGGCCCAGGTGATCGGCAGGGCGGAGTTTCGAAGTGATGATCTCCTCCTGTTGGGTCTCCATGTTCATCACCGCGGCCTTCTGAGGCCGCTCAAGGGTCATGCTGTGCTGTTCAAAGGGATGGGTAAAGGCGAACAGAACGGTTAGCTGCCGGTGCGACTGATCCAGCATGGTCCGTGAGGGAATCACGGCCCCGAAATGGGCCAGCGCCGGGCGCGCAACAGAAAAGACCAGACAAAAAGCCAAAATGAAAAGGGCAGGACCCAAATGATTGTTTTTTCCGTGCATTATCGTATCTCCTTGTTTATCCCGGTTGCCGGGCCTCTCTTTCCGCCGGCTCCCGGATGATTTTTTTATGTCGAAAAGCGCTAAAAACTCAACTGGCACCTCATCCCGAAGACATACACCGTGTCGGCGTCGTCATCCCCGCCCATGTTGCCGATCACCTGAAAATCCGGGGAAACGGCCACGTAATCGTTCAGGAAGATGCTGTAGTAGAGTTCCAGGTGGAACTCGTCCTCCGGATCCACGCCGGCCGCCCGCTGCATGTCCTCGTAATCATCCGACAACAGGGCCTGCCCGACGGCAAGGCCGATCACGTCGTCCGGGCGGTTCCACCTGGCGCCGGT
>CAZCVB010000059.1:0-11482 GCA_964501805.1 uncultured Desulfobacteraceae bacterium
CCGCCTGCGCCGGATCGAAAAAAAGATACAAGACATTGAAAAACGCCTGGATCGGACCCGGAGGGAATAAGACTTCCGGCCAGAACCGGGGTATAAACCGGAAAGCGGGTTGCTTATGAAACTTCCCCTTTATTACGAGGACATTATCAGACTCCTCCCCCACCGGTATCCTTTTTTGATGGTGGACCGGATCATCGAGATATCACCCGGCGAGAAAGTGGTGGGGATCAAGAACGTGACGGCGAACGAGCCCTTTTTTCAGGGGCATTTTCCCGGAAACCCCGTGATGCCGGGCGTGCTCATCGTTGAGGCCATGGCCCAGGTGGGGGGAGTTCTGGCCCGCATCTCGCTGGAGGATACGCCGGGTAAAGAGAACCCCGGCGCGGTCTTTTTCATGTCCATGGACCGGGTGAAGTTCCGGAAGCCCGTTGTTCCCGGGGACCGGCTCAGGTGTGAAGTGAAACCCCTGCGAACGGGCTCGCGGGTCTGGAAGATGGCGGGAAAGGCATTCGTGGATGAAGAAGTGGTGGCCGAGGCCCTGTTCGTGGCCACAATCGCGTGACTCCGGCGCCGCCCGCCGGGCGTCGATCATTGCCTGACCCCGGGTTCCCGTTTGTTCGCCCGGCGTGGAACCAAATGGTTCCGGGGGTATCCGCCGCCGGTTTTTTCGGCTTGAAAGAAATCCATGGCAGACATACATCCCACAGCGGTGGTCAGTCCCCGGGCTGAACTGGGACCGGGCGTCCGGATCGGTCCCTACAGCAGCATCGGAGCGCATGTCACCATCGGCCGCGAGACCGAGATCGGGTCCCACGTGGTGATCGAAGGCCGGACCGAGATCGGGGAGCGGAACCGGATCTACCCCTTTGCGACCATCGGCACGCCGCCCCAGGATATCGGGTACCGGGGAGAAGAGACCCGCCTGGTTATCGGGGATGACAACATTATCCGGGAGTACGCCACCATTCACCGGGCGACCACCAAGGAGCGGTGGGAAACCGTGGTGGGGAGTCACGTCTACATCATGGCATACGCCCATGTGGCCCACGACTGTGTCCTGGGCGATTATGTGATCCTCTCCAACCTGGCCACCCTGGCCGGCCATGTGGTTGTCGGAAATCACGCCAACGTGGGCGGGCAGGTGGCGATGCACCAGTTCGTCCGGGTCGGCGATTATGCCTTTCTCGGGGGAAAATCCGGAATCGACCGGGACGTCCCTCCCTTCATGATTACCGCGGGCGTGCGGGCGAAACTCTACGGCGTCAACCAGAAGGGCCTGGCCCGCGGCGGCTTTTCCCAGGAGACCATTGACGGCCTCAAAAAGGCCTACCGGATTATCTGGAGGGGAAAAAGGCCCTTCAGCCAGGGGATCCGTCAGGTAAAAGAGGAAGTCCCGATGTTCCCTGAGCTGGAGATGCTTCTCAATTTTTTCGATGGGTCCAGAAGGGGAATCCTTAAGTAACCGGCATGATACCGGAAATCCCCTTTTGCGCGCCACGGGCGGGAACGCCGTCCAACAAGAACGGACATGTCTGAACAGGGAGAGATGATCGGGCTGATCGCGGGGGGAGGGCAGTTTCCTCTCCTTGTGGCGGATGCCGCCAGGCGCGTCGGCATGCGCGTCATGGCGGTGGCGCATGTGGGGGAAACCCTTCCCGCGCTTGCGGAGAAGGCGGATGAGATCGTCTGGATAAAGCTCGGGCAGCTGGGAGGGTTGATCCGGGCCTTCAAGAAAAAAGGGGTCCGGAACGCGGTGATGGCCGGGACCATTACCAAGAAAAGGATGTTTGAAAATGTAATGCCCGATTTCAGGGGCCTGGCCCTGATGTCGAAACTGGCCGTATTCCATGACGACGATATCCTGAGGGCCGTTGCCCGGGAACTGGCAAGGGAGGATATCCGGGTGGTCAGCGCGGCGGAATACCTTCCCGAACTCCTCGCCCCGAAAGGGTGCCTGACCCGCAGGCGGCCCTCCGGGTCGGAGGCGGATGATATCGATTTCGGGTGGCGGGTGGCGAAAGAACTGGGCCGGCTTGATATCGGGCAGTGCGTGGTGGTGAAACGGAAGACCGTGGTGGCCCTCGAGGCCATGGAAGGCACGGATGAGACCATCCGCAGGGGCGGCGGTCTGTGCCGGGAGGGGGCGGTGGTGGTCAAGGTCTGCAAACCGAACCAGGACCCCCGATTCGACCTTCCCAGCGTCGGGACCGAAACCCTCCATACCATGGCCGGGGTAAGGGCCTCGGTCCTGGCGGTGGAAGCGGGTAAAACACTCATGTTCGACCGGGAGGAGATGATCCGCATTGCGGACCGGGCCGGGATTTCCATCGTGTGCCGGTAGATATCCTGGAATTTCTTCTGTTCCTGATCCTCATGGCATCATGGACACTGAAGGAACCGGTCCCGGGCGGTTATGAGATATGAATAACAGAGCAGATATGAAAAACGACCCCCTGCGCGTGGGCGTGGTGGGCGTGGGGCACTTGGGCCAGTATCATGTGGAGAAATACACGAAGATCCCGGGTGTTGAACTGGTGGGGGTGGCCGACACGAACCTTGAAAGGGCCCGTGAAATCGCCGAACGCTTCGGCACGCGCCCTTTCGGGAGCCACAGGGAGCTGCTGGGCCGGGTGGACGCCCTGAGCCTTGCCGTACCCACGGAGACCCATTTCGACGTGGCGAGGGATATCCTTTCGAACAGGATCCATCTTCTCATCGAAAAGCCGATCACTTACTGTATCGAGGACGCGGACAGCCTCCTGGACCTGGCCCTCCGGAACGGGGTGAAGCTCCAGGTGGGCCTGGTGGAGCGGTTCAATCCGGCGGTGGTCAAGATGGAATCCCTGTTGTCCCGGCCGGTATTCATGGAATCCCACCGGATGAACGAGTTCACGACACGGGGGATCGATGTGGACGTGGTCCTGGACCTGATGATCCATGACCTGGATATCTTCCTTCATCTGATTCCTTCCAGCGTGCGGGAAGTTCATGCGGTGGGAATGTCGGTTATTACCGATAAGACGGATATCGCCAACGCCAGGATGATCTTTGAGGACGGGACCGTCACGAACCTGACCGTGAGCAGGATCTCCCACAAGACGTTGCGGAAGATCCGGGTATTCCAGCCGGACGCCTATTTTTCCGTGGATTGCGCCAGGCGCGAGCTCAGTATCATCCGGTTGTGCGGGGAGGCGAACGCCCTGGACCAGGGGCTCGAATTCACCTCCAGGAAACTGACATTCCCCGGCACCGACCCGCTGGCGGATGAAATCTCTTCTTTCGTGCATGCCGTTCGGAACGGCTCCGATCCTGTGGTGAGCGGCCGGGACGGGCGGAACGCCCTTGCGATCGCCCTTGAAATTATTCATCAGATTGAAAGGGGATGTAATAATTTTAGCACCATCTGTTGACGCGGAAGCGGGCAGGTTCGTCATCATCGTGGCGGGGGAGGCGTCGGCCGATCTGCACGGGGCAAACCTCGTGAAGGCGCTCCATCGCCGTGACCCGGGGCTGGAATTCTGCGGCATCGGGGGCCGGGCCATGGAGCGGGCGGGCGTCCGGCTGATCGCTTCTTCCTCCGAGATGGCCGTGGTGGGGCTCACCGAGGTCCTGGGCCGGGTGCGGTCCATCCTCGGGGCGGCCGGGAGGCTCAAATCCCTTTTGAGAACCCGCCGTCCCGCCCTCCTGATCCTGATCGACTATCCCGATTTCAATATCCACATGGCCGGTGTTGCAAAACGCCTGGATGTGCCGGTCCTCTATTATATCAGTCCCCAGGTGTGGGCGTGGCGAAGCGGACGTGTCCGGAAGATCGCGCGGCGGGTCGACCGGATGGCGGTTATCCTGCCGTTTGAAGAGGCCTTTTACCGGAACCGGGGGATGCGGGTGGATTACGTGGGTCACCCGCTCATGGACGCCCTTCCCGCGACCGTGGACCGGGAGGCGGTGGCGGCGCGGCTCCGCGTCGATCCGGAACGGTGCGTGGTGGGCCTTTTGCCCGGAAGCCGCAAGGAAGAGATCCGGAACCTGCTGCCCGTGATGATCCGGGCCATGGAACGGCTTTCCACGGAATATCCCGGCCTCCTGGGCCTGCTGCCCCTGGCCCCTACCATCTCCCCGGAACTCGTCCGGTCCTTTGTCCGCGCTTCCGGGGTGGAGATCCGCGTATTCCGGGAAAATGTCCACGCCGTGCTGAGCCTTTGCCGGGCGGCCCTGGTGGCGTCCGGGACGGCCACCCTGGATACGGCCGCCATGGGCGTCCCGATGGTGGTGGTTTACCGTGTCTCGCCGCTTTCCTACCGGGTGGCCCGGATGGTGGTCCGGGTCTCCCATATTTCCCTCGTGAACCTGGTGGCCGGGGAGGGGGTCGTTCCCGAGTTGATCCAGGAGTCGGTGACGCCCCGGAGACTGGCCTCGGAGCTGGGCCTTTTACTGGGAGATCCATCCGCCCGCAGGATCATGAAAGACCGCCTGGCACGGGTCCGGGCGCGTCTCGGCCGGGGCGGGGCCTCCGAAAGGACCGCGGAGATCGCAATGGAAATGATGCGGGACCGGGCTTCCTCTCCCGCAGCATCCTGAAACGGCCTTTTCCGGACGCCTTGGCGCCGGGAAAGGTGTTTAACCGGACAAACCTGAACCTGAGCTGAGCGCTTCGAAACACGCCTTGCATCTTCGATAAACCCGGGAATCGCTCAACTCAGGCTGAAAAAAACATGGGAGCGACAAGATGTCCGCAACCATCCTGATCGTGGACGACGAAAAGAGCATCCTTCAGTCCCTGCGGGGGATCCTCGGGGATGAAGGGTTCGAGACCGTGTGCGCGGAGAGCGGCGAAGAGGCCCTGGAAAAGATCGGGGAAATGATGCCGGACCTGGTCCTCCTGGATATCTGGATGCCCCGGATGGACGGAATCGAGACCCTTGCGAAGATCAAGGCCTCGTATCCGGGCCTTCAGGTGGTGATGATGTCCGGGCACGGCACCATCGAGACGGCCGTGAAAGCGACGAAAGAGGGGGCCTACGATTTTATCGAAAAGCCCCTTTCCATGGACAAGCTTCTCCTGTCCATCAACAACGCCCTGGACTACTGCCGGCTGGAGGAGGAGGTCAGCCTCCTCAGGGAAAAGGAAAAAGAGAAGTACCGGATTACCGGAAACAGCCCGGTCATCAAGGAGCTGAAGGAACAGATCCGCATCGTGGCCCCCACAAACGCGTGGGTCCTGATATCGGGGGAAAACGGCACGGGAAAAGAGATCGTGGCCCATACCATTCACCGCCTCAGCAAGCGGAGCCACAAGCCGATGGTGGAAGTGAACTGCGCCGCCATTCCCGAGGATCTCATCGAGAGCGAACTCTTCGGTCACGAAAAGGGCGCCTTTACCGGCGCCGCGGCCATGCGCAGGGGGAAGTTCGACCAGGCGCACGAGGGGACCATCTTCCTCGATGAAATCGGGGACATGAGCCTCAAGGCCCAGTCCAAGACCCTGCGGATCCTCCAGGAGCAGAAATTCGAACGGGTGGGGGGGACGCGCACCATCCACGTGGATGTCCGGGTCCTGGCCGCCACCAACAAGGACCTGGAGGCCGAGATCTCCAGGAACACCTTCCGGGAGGACCTCTATTTCCGCCTGAACGTGATCCCCATCCGCGTTCCGCCGCTGCGGGAGCGGGTGGAGGATATCCCGGAACTGGTTCACGAATTCGTAAAGATCTTCTCCTTGAAGACGAACCTCGAACCCAAGGCGTTTTCGCCCGAGGCCTTTGAGATCCTCAAGCGGTACGACTGGCCCGGGAACGTCCGGGAGCTCAAGAACCTGGTGGAGCGCCTGATGATCCTGACGCGCGGGGATGTCATTGACGCGGGGGATGTGCCGCCGCCGTTCAACCGGAGCGCCGTGAGCCGGGGAGGGCTGTCGCCCGATCTCATGGCCGGTTCCCTGAAGTCGGCAAAGGGACGGTTCGAAAAGGCGTTCATCGAGAACAGGCTCCGGGAATTCGACGGGAACATCTCCCGCACGGCCGAGGCCATCGGCATCGAGCGGAGCCATCTTCACAGGAAGATCAAGGCGTACGGCATCACGGATCCGGCGCGGAAATCCGGTTGATCTTCGCCCACACCTGTTCCCGTCCTTCACGGGTCTTCGCGGAAAACACCACCGGATCTTCAAAAACGGGCCGGCGCAGCGCCCGCCGGATCACGGCCGCCCGGTTCCTCGCCTTCTGCCGGGAGAGCTTGTCCGCCTTGGTGAGCACGAGAATGGGAGGAATGCCGTAGAAGTGGAGCCATTCCAGGAGATCGGCATCCCCCCGGGAAAGGTCCCTCCGGATATCCACGATGACCACCACCCCTTTCAGGTTCTCCCGTTCCTTCAGGTAGGTCTCCACCATTCCCCGCCAGGATTTCTTGACGCTCACCGGGACCCGCGCGAACCCGTAACCGGGGAGATCCACCAGGTACAGCCGGTCCCCCTGGCGAAAGAAATTGATGGCCTGGGTCCTGCCGGGCGTGGAACTGGTCCTGGCGAGCCTTTTCCGGTTGACGAGGGTGTTGATCAGGGAAGACTTTCCCACGTTGGACCTGCCCGCGAAAGCGATCTCCGGAAGGTCCGGGGGCGGGTAGTGGTCCTTTTGAAAGGCGCTCTTGATGAAAGTGACATCCATTTTATGAGGGCCGGGGCCGTGCGTTACCCGGATGGGGAGACGCGCCGTGTCGCCAGGTACTTCTCCAGGCGGGACAGGCCTTCCCGGATATTTTCAAGGGAATTGGCGTAGGAGAATCTGAGATACCCTTCCGCGTTCCGGCCGAAATCGATACCCGGCGTGACCCCTACGTGCGCGTTTTCGAGGATCTCGAACGCCAGTTCATAGGAGTTTTTCGACAGGTGGCCGGCATTGGCCAGCATGTAAAAGGCGCCCGAGGGTTCCACCGGCAGGCCGAATCCCATCTCCCGGATCCGTTGAATCATGTACCGCCGCCGTTCGTCGTATACCTGTTTCATCCGTTCCACGTCCGGCGGGGGTTTCCTGAGGGCCGCCACGCCGGCCCACTGGGAAACGCTTCCCGCGGAGATGAGAAAATTCTGCTGGATCTTCTGCAGGGGCCGGATGAATTCGCGCGGTGCGATCAGGTATCCCAGGCGCCATCCCGTCATGGCGAATCGTTTTGAAAAGCCGTTCAGGACAAAGGCGTTGTCGGTGAATTCCAGTATGGAATGCGCCGTTTCCCCGTAGACGAGGCCGTGGTAAATCTCGTCGGATATGACCGGGTATCCCATCTCTGCAATCGCTTCCATGCGTTCGGGGGAAAGGAGGTTCCCCGTGGGATTGGAGGGGGAATTGACAAGGATGGCCCGCGTGCGGGGGGTGAGTTTTTTTCTGATTTCCGCAGGCCGGAGTTGAAACCCGTCTTCTTCCTCTCCCTTTACGAGGACCGCCCTTGCTCCGAGAAATCCCGCAAAGTTGGGGTAACACGGATAATGGGGATCGGAAAAGATGATTTCATCCCCGGTTTCCAGCAGGGCCGCGAAAATCATGAACAGGGCAGGGGACGTACCGGATGTGACGAGGACCCGGTCCGGATCGATCCGGACGCCGTAGCTGTCCAGGTAGTGCTCGCACACGGCCTCCCGCAGTTCGATGATGCCCAGGCTGTGGGTGTAGTGGGTTTCCCCTCTCCGGATCGCCTCCACCGCCGCCTCGCAGATACACCGGGGCGTGGTGAAGTCCGGTTCCCCGATCTCCAGGTGGACGATGGAACGGCCCTCCCTCTCCAGTTCATGGGCCTTTTCAAGGACGTCCATGACGATGAAGGACGGGATGTCCCGCGCCCTTCCGGCGATCCTCCGGCGGGGAGGGGCGGAACGGTTTGCGGGATGACGGGATCGCGCGTTCATATGACCTTGTTCAGGGGATACTCGATGATCCCCTGGGCGCCGGCGCCGATCAGGCCGGGGATCAGGTCCCGGACGACCCTTGCGTCCACCACCGTCTCCACCGAGACCCAGTCGCTGTCGTGGAGGCCGGCCACGGTGGGGGCGTTGAGGCTGGGAAGCAGCCGGATCAGTTCCTCCAGCCGGTCCTTGGGGAGATTCATCTTGAGTCCCACCATGTTTTCGGCCCTCAGCGCTCCCTTCAGCAACAGGATGATCTGTCCGATCTTGGCCTTTTTCCACGGATCCCGGTAGGCCTCGCGGTTGGCGATCAGACGGGTGTTGGTCTGCATGAGCTCGCGGATGATCTTGAGGCCGTGGGCGCGGATGGTGCTGCCGGTCTCCGTCACCTCCACAATGGCGTCCGCCAGGCCCGAGACCACCTTTGCCTCGGTGGCCCCCCACGAGAATTCCACCGTTACATTGATGTTTTTGTCCCGGAAATAACGTTTTGTGAAATTCACCATCTCGGTGGCGATCTTTTTCCCCTCAAGGTCCTCGATGCGCGTGATGTCCGAATCCGCCGGCACCGCGAGGACCCACCGGGCCGGTTTCTGGCTCACCTTGGAATAGACCAGGTCGTCCACCACCGCGACATCCGATTCGTTTTCCTCTATCCAGTCCTTTCCCGTCAGCCCCGCGTCCAGGGTGCCGTTTTCCACGTAACGGGACATCTCCTGGGCCCGGCAGATGGCGCATTCGATCTCGGGGTCGTTGATATCCGGGAAATAACTCCTCCCGTTGACGTTTATCTTCCATCCCGATTTTTCGAAAAGCTTGAGCGTGGCTTCCTGGAGGCTCCCCTTGGGGATGCCGAATTTCAGCTTCTTCATTTTCCGTACACCTTGTCCGGGTCGAATACCCGTTCATCCGTCACCGTGAAGCGTCCGTCACGGTTTACCTTTTTGTGAAAACAGGACGCGTATCCCAGGTGGCATGCCGCGCCGCCCACCTGTTCCACCTTGAAGATCACGGTGTCGTTGTCGCAGTCCGCGTATATCTCCTTTACCCGCTGCACATGGCCGGAGGTTCCGCCCTTGTGCCAGAGTTCCTGCCGGGACCGGCTCCAGTAATGGGCCTCTCCCGTCTCCAGCGTCTTTTTCCAGGACGCCTCGTTGATGTAGGCGAGCATCAATACCCTGCCGGTCCGGCTGTCCTGCGCAATGGCGGGCAGCAGGCCGTTTCCCTTTGAGAAATCAAGTTGAAGCTTTTCATCACCGAAATCGGACATGGCAACGGCACCTTTCCGTTTTTTTTTGTTGCAACCGGAAGATGATGGAAAGTGAACCACCCCCGGAGGAAGGGGCCGTTTTTCATGCGGCCCCGGACCTGAACCCTTCTATTTATATGGATTATGATTTCAGTGCAAGTGAAATTGTAAGGGGCCGTCTTCCGTTCCCGCGTCCGCCGGACCCGCGGCCCGGCCGCTGAGCTGGCCGCAGGCGGCGAGGATGTCCGCGCCCTTGCTCTTCCGGATAATGGCGGTGAAGTGGCGGCGCAGGAGGATCTCCTGGAAATGGAGAACGGTTTCCCTGTCGGGGGGAGACAGGTCCGACCCGGAATGGGGATTGAGGGGGATCAGGTTGATCTTGGCCCGGAGATCCGACAGGAGGCGCACCAGGTTCAGGGCGTCCGCGTCCCGGTCGTTCACCCCGCTGATGAGGATGTATTCAAAGGTGATCATCCGCCGGTTGGGAAGCGGGAAGCGCCGGCACGCGGAGATCAAAGTCTTGAGCGGGTATTTCCGGTTGACCGGCATGAGACGGTCCCGGGTGGCGTCGTCCGCTGCGTTCAGGGAGACGGCCAGGTTGACGGAGACGTCCCGTCCCAGCCGGTCCATCTCCGGGACCAGCCCGCACGTGGAAAGGGTGACCTTGCGGTGGGAAAAGTTCATGCCGTCCGCGTCCACCAGGTTCCGGACCGCTTTTACCACGGCGTCGTAATTGTGGAGCGGCTCCCCCATGCCCATGAAGACGATGTTGGTGAGGCGCTCCGGCGTTTCCATCCCCCTTTTTACGTGGATGACCTGCTCCACGATCTCGGACGCGTGAAGGTTTCTTTTCAGGCCCTGTCGCCCGGTGAGGCAGAACCGGCAGTTCATGGCGCAGCCCGCCTGTGACGAGATGCACAGGGTAAAGTGGTCCTTTTCCGGGATCAGGACCGATTCGATGAAATGTCCGTCCCTTAATTTAAAGAGAAATTTCCGGGTGCCGTCCCGGGAGGTCAGGGTCCTGTCCGGTTCCAGGGGAGAGAGAATGGCCGTTTCTTTCAGGCGGGCACGGAGGGTTTTGGGAATATTCGTCATTTCGTCGAACGACGCAACGTGTCGACCCAGGATCCACTGCCGGATCTGGCGGCCCCGGTACGGCGGCAGGCCCTGGCTCACGGCCCACGCTTCCGTCTCGCGCGCGGACATGTCCTTGAGATCGATTTTCATGGCAATGCCCTGTAATTATCTGAAAAGCCGGTCCCTTCCGGGTCTTCATGGACCGGCGTCCTTGGAATGGGATCGTCAGCCTGCATCGGGATCTCCGCCCGATGACAGGGCCGAGGGATTTTCGCACATGGTCCGGAGCCTTGCCAGGTCCCACACGTAATCGTACAGGTGAAGCCCCTTGCTGGCCGCGATGATCTCCCCGTCTTCCACGCCGATCTCGGCGGCCATGTATTCCTTGAGGAGCTGAATGGCCCCGAGGTTGGCCGGGAAGCCGTTCCAGAGATCCCAGGACCGGAAATAGATGATGAAATGGAGCCTTCCTTCCTGAATGCGGGTGTCGATGCCCCTGAGACAGGGGGGATCCTTCAGGCGGATGGCCGCCGGATCACCGACCGTCATGTAGGCCTGGTTGGTGCCGTAACCGTCCTCCCGGTACATGCGGATCACCTCGTTGATCTGCGGTTCCAGGTACTGCCCGTAGGTATAATCTTCTCCCGGCTGCTTCGCCGATGTCATGAGATAGGGAAGGTATTCTTCCAGGTAGCCGTCGGCCACCGGGTTGGGGATTCCCAGGGAGGGGGGGATGTCCGGCAGAAGCGGCCGGACGCCGGGATACCGGATGTGAATCGTCACATGGTCGAATTCCAGCCGTTTCTGTCCCTCGTAGCTCCCCCGGTCGATGGTGTACTGCCGACCGGTCTCGATCAGCCGGTAAACGCACTGAAACCACGCGTCCGGCAGGTCGCGCGCCTCTATGAATTCCAGTTTCATGATCTTTTCTCCGGAAAAACGGGGATACAGGTGCCCCTAAAGGAATGAGGGGTATTTTGCAGGGGATCGGTCGTCCTGTCAACCAAATATGGGGAAGGTTTTTCAAAGGTCTTGTCGTCTTCATCCGTGGCGCAGGGAGGAGCAGGCCGGTGGAATCCGGGGATTTCCGGTGGGCCTCCGGGGACGGGCGTTGTTTTTAAACGCTCATGATTCCTTCCTGAACTGAGCGCTTCAAATTTTGATGAAAGATTTTTTCTTTGGTATTATTGAGATATGCACCGATTTTTCCGGGATTGCATCACCCGCCAGGTGCGGAAATGCGGTAAGGGGATTGTTTGAAAATCATC
>CAZCVB010000060.1:0-8837 GCA_964501805.1 uncultured Desulfobacteraceae bacterium
TGGGATACGAACTCTATTTGAAACTGATCGAACGCGCCATCGCCGAACTCAGGGGAGAGGCATGGGAGGAAGAGATCAACCCGGAGATACACGCCGACGTCTCCGCATACCTCCCGGAGGACTACGTGATGGACACCGACGTCCGGCTGAACCTGTACCGCCGGCTCTCCGGCCTGCGGGAGGCGGCGGAACTGACCGCCGTCCGGGAAGAGATCCGGGACCGGTTCGGACCGCCGCCTCCCGAGGTGCGCAACCTCCTGGACATCATGTCGCTCCGGCTCCTGCTGAAACAACGCGGCATCACCCGCCTGGACGTGGGACCCGCAAGCCTCACGGTCACGTTTTCCCCGGGCGCGCGCGTGGACCCGGAGCGCCTGGCGCGCGCGGCGGGCGCGGCCCCGGACAGGTTCCGCTTCCTGCCCGGCGACCGGCTGAGGGTGCTCACAGGCCCCATCTCCCCGGACCGGGATCTGGCGGATATCGAAAAAACCATTGAAACACTGACGGCGCCGTAAAATCGGGCCGATGGTCCGACCCGCCGCCCGGTTTGGTGATTTTCCGGTGTCCGTCAAGACCCGGATATTTCCTGATTTCAAGCGATTGCCCGCGGCCGGAGGGGGAACAGGGCGCCCCGGCCCGCGAACCAAAAATATATTTGCATTTTTACCTTTTGCTGGTAGGTTTATTTACAGGATGCGAATACACGCGAAGATTCCCCCGCCCATGCGGGACCTCTGCCTTCTCTTCCTGATCCTGTTTTCCCTGTGGGCCTGCGGCCCCCGGGAGCGGCCGGAGGGAAGGACGGTCGTCGTGGTGGGATCCACGCACGTGGGGATCGACCGCTTTAAAAAGGATATGGAGTTCCTGGGACCCGGATCCGGGATTCCGGCCGGGACGGCAAGCCGAATCCCAAAACCCGTCATCAACCGGATGATCGACTACTACCTGGTCCTCGAATACGGGAAGAAAAACGGGATCACCGTCTCCCCCGCCCGGCTCCGGCGCTACCTGAAGGAAGTGGAGTCCGGGTATACCGGGGACGGCCTCAGGGACGCGCTGCTCCGCGGGTACATGGACCCGAAAGAGTGGAAGGACCGGCTGGCGGAGCGGCTTCGGGTTCGGACGATCCTGAAACAGGTGAGCGAGGGGGTTCCTCCGCCGGATTACCGCGATGTCAAGGCATACTATGATCAGCACCTGAAGGAGTTCAGGGTCCCCGAGAGCGTGGCCTTCCGGCAGATCGTGACCCGCACCCGGAAGGCGGCCGAGGCCCTCCTGGAGCGTCTCCGGAAAGGGGAGGACATGGGGACCCTGGCCGGGAAGTACTCCATCGCGCCCGAGGCCGAAAATGCCGGGAAAGTGGGGTGGGTCGCCCGCGGCCAGCTGGAAAAGACCATGGAAAAGGCCCTTTTTTCCCTGCCCGTGGGAAAAATCAGCCCGGTGGTGAAATCGCCGTACGGGTTTCATATCTTTGAGGTCCTTTCCCGCCGGCCCGGAGCGATCCGGCCCCTGCCCGAGGTCATCGGGGAAATCAGGGAGCGGCTTGTCGCTGAAAAACGCGACCGGTTTCTGGAAAAGTGGCTCCGGGACCTCCGCGCGCGGTTCCGGATCAGGATCAACCATGAATTACTCAGCCGACTGGAGATGTCTTAGATGAAGATGAAAAATTTCGCATCCGGTTTTGTGTGCGCGCTTCTCGCGGCGCTGGTATTCGCGGAAGGCCCGGCGCCGGCCCGCGCCGAGGTCTGCGACAGGATCGTCGCCGTCGTGAACAACGATGTGATCACGCTGATCGAGTTGAACAAGCGGATCCGGAGCCTCACCGGCGTGGATCCGGCGGAACTGAAAAGCCAGAACGAAAAAAAATACATGGAAACCCGGCGAAGGGTCCTGGACAGCCTGATCAATGAAAAGATCACCCTTGCCAAGATCACGGAGCTGGGGATCAACGTAACCCCGGGGGAGGTGGACGCCTCCATCGAGAGGATCAAAAGGAACAACGGGCTGACCGATGAGGACCTGAGAGCCGCCCTCAAGAAAGAGGGGATCACCTACGAGGCGTACCGGGAGAAGATCAAGACCCAGCTGCAGAAGATACAGCTCCTCAATTTCGCGGTCAAATCAAAGATCATCGTCCGGGAAGAGGAAATCAAGAAGTACTACGAAACGCACCTGAAGGATTTCACGACCGAGGAAAGGGTCCACCTGGCGATCATTCTCCTGAAACCGGGTCCGTCCGGAGAAAAAAATGCGGCGGAGATCCTTGAACGCATCCAAAAAGGAGAAGACTTCACCGCACTCGCAAAGGAGTTTTCCGTGGGACCCGGGGCCAAGGACGGCGGGGACATGGGCTTTTTCAGGATTTCTCAGCTGGACCCCGAGATGAGAAAGATCACACGGCAGATGTCCCCCGGCGAGGTGAAGGGACCCATCCACCGGGGATCGGCCCTCCAGATCGTCAAGCTGATGGAACGCCGGAAAAAACGGGTGAAACCGCTGGCGGAGGCGAGAGACGCCATATTCGATATCCTTTACCAGGAAGAGGTCAACCGGGAATATTCATCGTGGATAAAAGGGTTGCGGGATAAGGCATATACCAAAGTGATCTTCTGAGACCCGGACGGAAATGACCCGAAAAGAAGACGATACCCGCCCCGCCCCGGCATCGTCAGGGGGCGACCGCCCGGATACCGGCAACGGGGAAACGGCCGATTCCGAAAAGACCGGTTTCGGGGCGCGCCTGAAAAAGGAACGGGAACGGAAGGGGTTGAGCCGCCGCCAGGTTTTCGAGGCCACGCGGATCCGGCCCCACATCCTGGAAGCACTGGAGGCGGAGGACTGGGACGCCCTTCCTTCCCGGGTTTTCGTCAGCGGTTTCGTCCGCACCTACGCCCGGTTCCTCGGCCTGGAAGAATCCGACATGGCCGCCCGGTATCATGCGCTCGCGCCCGCTGAACGGCCGCCCGAGGAGAGGTTCGGTGTTCCGGCCCGGCGCCGGAGGGCCGCCCGCGTCTTCCTGATCGTCCTTCTCGCCGCCACGGCGGCCGCCTGCCTCCTGTGGTGGTCCCCTCCCGGTTCCGAGACCCCGCCGACCCGGCCGACGCCCCGGCCGGCGGCGGAAAAGCCCCCGGAAAAGGCCCCCGCCGCCACGCCCGTTGTCGGGGCGCCCGGCCGACCGGTACCGCCGGCCGCGGGGGAAAAACCGGTTGCGCCGGAAAAACCGGCCGAAACAGGGGAAAGGCCGGTCCAGGCCGCCGGCCCCGTCGCGAGCGGCGCCAAGACCCCGCCCCGGATCCTGAAAATCCACGTGCGGGAGAAGACCTGGATCCGGATCCGGGTGGACTCGGGCGAACCGAGGGAATATCTCTTTTCTCCGGGCAGTAACGCCCGGTGGGAAGCGGACCGCGGGTTTAACGTCATTATCGGAAAC
The DNA here is from genome assembly GCA_964501805.1 of uncultured Desulfobacteraceae bacterium. Taxonomy (GTDB): domain Bacteria; phylum Desulfobacterota; class DSM-4660; order Desulfatiglandales; family Desulfatiglandaceae; genus CAZCVB01. The sequence continues at coordinate 3,431 of CAZCVB010000060.1, forward strand.
GCGGCCGGTGTCGAACTCGAGTTCGATGGGAAAAAGATGGATCGCCTTGGACCCAGGGGACAGGTGGTGAGGCTGAAGCTCCCGGACAATGTTCCCGCCGAGTAGCCCGGCCGGAGGTCCCGTCTTTTTCCGGGGAATGCCGGACCTGGGCGGCGCAAAAACAGCAACATGAACACATAAAGAGGACCATCGTGGAGAACGTGTTCGATATTTTCGAGGAAAGAGGTTTTGTGGAACAGGTAACCGACAGGGACGGGGTCCGGGAACTGCTCCGGAGCCCCACCACCTGTTACATCGGGTTTGATCCCACGGCCAAAAGCTTTCACGCGGGAAGCCTGCTGCCGATCATGTCCCTGGTGCACATGCAGCGGGCCGGACACCGGCCCATCGCCGTCATCGGCGGCGGCACCGGGCTGGTGGGCGATCCCAGCGGGAAGACCGAGACCCGGCCCATCATGACGCGGGAGCAGATCGATGAAAACGCCGCGGCCCTCAAAAAACAGCTGGGCCGCTTTATCGATTTTGACCGGGCCCTCCTGGTCAACAACGCGGACTGGTTGACGGAACTCGGGTACATCGATTTCCTCAGGGACATCGGCAGCCAGTTCAGCGTCAACCGGATGCTGGCGGCGGAAACGTACCGATCCCGGCTGGAAACGGGCCTCAACTTTATTGAATTCAACTACATGCTGCTCCAGGCCTATGATTTCTGGTACCTGTTCAAGCACTATGACTGCCGCCTCCAGATGGGCGGAAACGACCAGTGGGGGAATATCCTGGCCGGCGCGGACCTGACCCGCCGCCTGGAGGGTGAGACCATTCACGGCCTCACCTTTCCCCTGCTGACCACGTCGTCGGGCATCAAGATGGGAAAGACCCACAAGGGCGCGGTGTGGCTGGATCCGGAGCTGACATCCCCCTATGATTATTACCAGTACTGGATCAACCAGGACGACCGGGACGTGGGCCGGTTCCTCGCCTTTTTCACCCTCCTTCCCATGGATGAAGTCCGGCGGCTGGCGGCGCTTGAAGATGCGGACATCCGCGAGGCAAAGGCGGTGCTGGCCTATGAGGCCACCCGCATCTGCCACGGCCGGGAGGCGGCGGATAAGGCGAAGGCCGCGTCGAAAGAGCTCTTCGGGGCCGGCACCGGGGGTGATTCCGATTCCGTGCCGTCGTTTCACATCGGCATGAAAGAGCTTGAACAGGGAATACCGGCATACATCCTCTTCGAACGCGCCGGCCTCTGCAAAAGCCGCGGAGAGGCGCGCCGGCTCATCTCCCAGGGCGGCGGCTACCTGAACAACGAGACGATCGGCGTATTCGACGAGGTCATCGACGCCGGACGGCTGAAAAACGGCTGCATCCTGCTGAGGGCCGGGAAAAAACGTTACAAGAAGGTCCTCCCCGACGGCGGATAGCCGGCATCCACAGGGAGCGGGCGCGAAACGGTCCGGAGAAACAACGGTTCCTTTCATGAAGACCGACAAAAAAAAGCGGGCGAAAAAGGAGAAGAAGGGCATGGACGCGCCCCGGGGCGCGGATCGGGTCCCCATGGACCTTGTCCCGGCGGTGCCGCCGGAAGAAAAGGCCCTGGTCCCCTATGACCCGCTCCAGATGTACCTGCACGAGATAAAGCAGTACCGGCTCCTCACCAGGGAAGAGGAACTGGAGCTGGCCGTGCAGGTCAGGGAAAAAAAGGATCAGACCGCGGCCTACCGCCTGGTCACGGCCAACCTGCGGCTGGTGGTGAAGATCGCCATGGATTTCAACCGCTACTGGACGAAAAACCTCCTGGACCTGATCCAGGAGGGAAACCTGGGGCTCCTCCAGGCGGTCAACAAGTTCGATCCTTACCGGGGCATCAAGTTTTCCTATTACGCCTCGTTCTGGATCAAGGCCTATATCCTGAAATTCATCATGGACAACTGGAAGCTGGTCAAGATCGGGACCACCCAGACCCAGCGAAAACTCTTCTTCAACCTGGCCAAGGAGCGCGACAAACTGATCGCCCAGGGATTCACGCCCGAACCGAAGCTGCTGGCGGAACGCCTCGACGTGAAGGAAGAAGAGGTGGTGGAAATGAGCCAGCGCCTGGGCGGATGGGAGGTCTCCCTCAGTTCCCCGGTCAACGAGGATTCCCGGGAGGCCTTCAGCGCGCTCCTGCCCGACCCTGGAAAGGATGCGGACGAACAGCTTTCCGACGCCCAGACCCGTGAACTCCTGACACGCAAACTCCGGGAATTTCGAAAATCGCTTTCCGGAAAAGAGGCGGACATCTTCGACAACCGGATCATGGCGGAGAAACCGGTGACCCTCCGGGAGCTGGGAGACAAGTACCATATTTCAAGGGAACGGGTCCGACAGATCCAGGCCAAGCTGACAAAACGGATCGAGAAATGGCTCAGGGACGAGATCCCGAATTTCGAAGAAATTTACAGTGATTTTCTGAAGTAATCAGGAAACCCGCCGCAGACCCGTGGATGCGTCCGCAGGCCCCCGGCGGCCGGAAAATGAGATGAAAACAAAAAACGCAATTTTTCCCGGCACGGGCCGGGTCCTCCGCCTGGCGGTGGTCCTGTTCACGGCGGGGCTTTTTTCCGCGTGCGCGGGGACGCCGCCCCAAAAGGCCGGGAAGCCGGCCGCGCCCGCGCCCGAAGAACGCCGGAACATGCCGAAGGACCTGAAACAGCAGGCCTACCGGGATTTCATGTCGGCCCAGGTCGCCTTTTTCCGGGGGGATGCCGAATCCGCGCGCAAATATCTTTCCGCCGCCATCCGGGAAGATCCCGGCTCGGTCTACCTGAACCGGAAGATGGCCTTCCTGCTGAAACGGAAAAAGGAGTACCGAAAGGCCCTGGGGTACGCGCTCCGGTGCATTGACATCGACCCCGGCGACGTGAAAAACCGCGCCCTTCTGGCAGACCTCTACACCCTCATGGGAGACGAGGACCTGGCGGTGGAACAGTATGAAAAGATCATCGCCGTCCAGCCGGAGAACGAACGGGTCCGCCTCCTCCTCACCACGATCCTGATCCGGAAGCGCCGGTTTTCCGAGGCCCTCCGCCACCTGGACATCCTCCTGGAACGGAATCCGGCCCTGATCATCGCCCATTACTACCGGGGACGCATCAACCTGGAACGCCGCCGTTACGACGAGGCGGAATCGGCCTACCTGGCGGCGCTGCGGCTCGACAGGACCCTGGAACCGGCCCTTTTCGACCTCGGGACCCTGTACCAGATCTCCGGGAGGCCCGTGGACGCGGTGGAGGCCTATGAAAACCTGCTGAAGCTCTATCCGGACAACACCTCGGTGCGGGAACGCCTCCTGAATCTCTATTTCAAGCTGGGATTCACCGAGAAGGCAAACCGCCAGATGGAGGAAATCCGGAAACACACCAAACCGGGGGAACCGGGCCGGCAGGTCCTGGGACTCATCTACCTGAAACAGGGAAAACTGGACCGGTCGATCGAGGAGCTGAAACTGATTGTCACCGCCTGGCCCGACGATGACAAGACCCGGTATTACCTGGCCACCGCCTACGAGGAAAAAGGGGACTACGAGACCGCCCTCATCCACTTCCGGCGGATCAAGCCGGTATCGAGGTATTATATCAACGCCCACCTGCACATGGGATTCATCCTCGAAACGCAGAAACGCTACGACGACGCCATCGCCGTGCTCCAGAAGGCCCTTGCGCTGAAACCCGAAGAAAGCCGGCTTTACCTGATGCTGGGCTCCCTCTACGAGACACGGGGGGCCTATAAAAAAGGAATGGCCGTGATCCGGAAGGGCCTGGCGCTGGATCCGAAAAATATCGATCTCCTTTTCCGTCTCGGGGTCATCCTGGACAAGTCGGGCGACAAGACGGCCTGTATCCGCCAGATGGAGAAAGTCCTCGAGATCGATCCCCGTCACGCCGACGCGCTGAATTACATCGGGTACACCTACGCCGAGCAGGGAATCCGGCTTGACGAGGCCATGGCGCTTATCCGGAAGGCATTGAAAATAAAACCGGAAAGCGGATACATCATGGACAGCCTGGGGTGGGTCTATTTCCGGAAGGGAGACTACGGGAAGGCCCTCCATTACCTCGAAAAAGCGGCGAAGCTCACGCCGGATCCCACCATCCAGGAACACCTGGGAGACGTCTACTACCGGACGAAGCGGTACCCCGAAGCACTGAGCAGTTACCGGAAGGCCCTTGCCATGGACCATCCCGACAGGGAAAAGATAAAGGCGCGGATCACCGACATAAAGGAGATCCTGAAACGAGGAAATTGATCCCCCATCGGACAGGACCGGCACGTATCCTTCCGGGACGGCATATCTCCGCCCTGGTCCTGTGGGTTTTCCTGCTGGCGGCTTCCGGGTGCGCCCCGGTCCGCGTGAAACCGCAGGCCCCTCCGTTCAGCCGCGCGCAGGTCACGCGCATCGTCTCCGCCATCGTTGAACAGGACCGGCGGGTCCGCTCCTTTTTCTGTTCCGGAACGCTGACCATCACCCGGGGAGACACGGAGAGGGACGTCCATGTCCTGATTATCGGAGACCGGTCGCCGTACCGGCTCAAGATAGAGATGCGCCACGCCTGGGGCCGCCCCCTCGCCCATATCCTGATCCGGGAGACCGGGATTTCCATCCTCTCCTTTACCGAAAAACGTTTTTATACCGGAGATCTCGGCGCGCCCGGCGTGTCGAAATTCATCCCGGCGGGACTCGACCGGGACCAGATATGGGGGATATCGAGGGGGTTCCCCCTCCTCGGGGACCACCACGGGATCATATCCCCGGAAGGAGGCCGGATCACCCTGCTGGACCGCCGGAAAACCCCGGTGCGCATCCTCGACCTGTATCCGGACCGGATGTTTCCCCGGAGGCTCTTCTTCCCGGAATCGGGCATCACCATCTCGTTTTCGGAGCCCGAAGCGGACGGCGGCCTCCGCTGGGCGAAGGATATCCGGGTGACGGTCCCCGGGGCCGACACCCGCCTGGACCTCAGGATCCGCCGGATGGTCTTCAACCGGCCCCTCCCGGCGGCCGTTTTCCGGATGGCCGTGCCGCCCGGGTTCAAGCGATGCCCGCTCGATTAGGGCCCGCGCGTTTTCTTGACAGGGACCCGGGCGTCCCTTATAGTCCCGTCATTACGGCATTTTTCAGGATAAAGACACAACGCACCCTTGTCCCCACAGAAAGGCGGCGGGGCCTTTGAAACGGGGGCGCTTTGCAGAAGGACCGCGCCGCCGGCCGCCACAGGACAACCGAACCGATGCTCGATTTCATACTGGGAAAAGACATCGCCGTCTATGTACGGCGCCACCGCCGCCTGGTGGTCTGCGCGCTGGCATTGACGGTGGTCTCCACCCTGTTCGTGGTCATCCCGGCCTACCTCATCAAGCCCTTCGTGGA
>CAZCVB010000060.1:8937-11397 GCA_964501805.1 uncultured Desulfobacteraceae bacterium
CGAAAATCCGGAGAACTGGTGGCCCGGGCCACGGCGGACCTGGCGGTGATGCAGGGGACCATTTCAAACGTGCTCCTGGGCGTGATCCAGCATCCCCTGACGGTCCTGGTGTTCCTGGTCTATCTCCTGGTCATGAATTTCAGGCTGACCCTGCTGATGTTCGTGCTGGGCCCGGTGGTCATCGGGATGATCCGCCTTTTCGGCAGGAAGGTGAAAAAACACGCGGTCCGCGTACAGGACCGGACGGCGGAGGTGACCTCCGCCTACCAGGAGACCCTCCTGTGCCTCAAGGTCATCTACGGCTTTTTCAGGGGGGATGACGAAGTCAGGCGGTTCCGGGCGCTGGCCGACGAACTGTACCGGAGCGTCATGCGCTGGAACCGGTGGGACCTGGGGCTGGGGCCCCTGATGGATGTCACGGGATTCCTGGTGCTGCCCGTGCTCCTGATCGTGGGAAAGGTCTATTTCCACCACACCCTGGGCGAGCTAATGTCCATGATCTACGCCTTTTCCCATGTCTATTCCCCGCTCCGCAAGCTGGCGCGGGTCAACAACCGCCTGAAGACCCTCCAGGGGGCCACGCGGCGGGTGTTCGACATCATGGCCACGATCCCGGACATCAGGGACCCGGCAACGCCCAGGGTCCTGCCCCGGCACAAGGAGTCCATCGCGTTTGAAGGGGTCTCGTTCGGTTATTCTCCGGACAAACCGGTCCTGAAGGACATCTCCTTCCGGGTGGCGGCGGGCGAGATGGCGGCCTTCGTGGGGTCCACCGGGGCCGGAAAGAGCACCCTCATGGACCTGATTCCCCGCTTTTACGACGTTACTTCCGGCCGGATCCGGATCGACGGGATCGACATCCGTGACGTGACCCTCTCCTCCCTTCGCCGGCAGATCGGCATCGTGGGCCAGGACGTGATCCTCTTTCACGATACCATTGCCAACAACATCCGTTACGGCGCCCCCGACAAGGGCATGGATGAAATCGTGGCGGCCGCCAAGGCGGCCCACGCCCATGAATTCATCATGGCCCAGCCCAAGGGCTACCAGACCCTGGTAGGGGACCAGGGCATCCTGCTTTCCGGGGGGCAGAAACAGCGCCTGTCCATTGCGCGGGCCATCCTCGTCAATCCGTCCATCCTGATGCTGGACGAGGCGGCCTCCGCCCTGGACGCCGAAAGCGAACGCCTCGTCCAGGCCGCCATCGAACGGCTTCAGGGCGGTCCCACGATCCTGGTGGTGGCCCACCGGTTGAGCGCCGTCATGACGGCGGACCGCATTTTCGTCCTGGAAGACGGACGCATCGTGGAATCGGGTACCCGGGACGAACTGCTGGGACGGGCCGGGCGGTTTCGACAGCTCTATGACATGCAGTACCGCCACGGGACATGACATCCCCGGGACAGGGAGCATCCAGAAGACCATGCGCCACCGCAGACGAAAAACGATCCCGGGAAACGGGAAAAGCATCTTGCCGCGCCTGGGCCGGGCCGTCCCGCACCGGCTGGTGGTCCGCGCCGGGAGATGCCTGGGTCTTGCGGCCTATGTCCTGGACGTGCGGCACCGCCGGATCGTCCGGCGGAACCTCCGGTTCACGCACCCCGAATGGTCCCCGGAGCGCATCCGCCGTCTTTCCAGGGAGGTATTTCAGAACACGGGGATTACCGTCCTGGAGATCTGCCGGATGGGGTGCCTTTCCAGGGAGGAGATCCTGCGGTCGGTGAGGATCACCGGGGAAGAACATCTCCTGTCCGCACTGAAGAACCCGAAGGGCGCCGTTATCATCTCCGGCCACATGGGGAACTGGGAAATGGGGTTCCTCTTCACCTCTCTGTACGCCGGAACACCGCTGGTGGGGGTGGCCAGGCCCCTGGGGTCCAGGCTCCTGAACCGGTGGGTGAGGGACCTCCGCACGCGGTTCGGAAACATCATCCTGGACAAGGCGGGCGCCCTGCGCGACATGGTCCGCATGCTCCGCCGCGGGAAGGTGCTGGGCCTGTTGATCGACCAGGGGACCCGGCGCTCCGAAGGCGTGGAGGTGACCTTTTTCGGGCATACCGTCACGGCCACGCCGGTGGCGGCGCTCCTGGCCCGGCGATACGACTGCCCGGTCCTGCCGTTTTTCTGCATCCGGGAGGCGGACGACCGCCTCACCGTGACGGCGCAGCCGCCCCTCAGGCTCCGGAAGACGGACGATCCCCGTGCCGACCTGGTGGCCAACACCCAGATCATGACCCATGCCATTGAAGCGGCGATCCGGAAATACCCGGACCAGTGGTTCTGGTTCCACAAGCGCTGGAAACGGCACTACCCGCAACTCTATCCCGAGGACCTGGCCCGGAGACAGCGCCGGAGGGAAAAACGCCTGGCGAAGATCAGGAAGACGCAAGGGGGCCGCCGGAAAACGCCATGCTGAAAAAAATCTCCGGATGGACGGAAACACGGGCCGCCTTTTTCTGG
>CAZCVB010000061.1:0-11236 GCA_964501805.1 uncultured Desulfobacteraceae bacterium
GTTGGCGGAAAGGTCGAAGGGCCGGTCCCATCCGAGGGCGGGGGCCGCCCAAAAAACAAAGAGCAGGAGGACCGGGATGAAGCGGAAAAAGAGGGGACTGTTCCACGAGATAAACGATTCCCCTTTTCCCGCCCTTTTCAGCCTGTTTGTTGACATGAACACCGGGGGATTGGTATGGATATATCCCGGTGACCCCATAAACGGCCACCGCCTGAATTGAGCGTTTCACGCCTGAAGATGCCTTACACCCGCTGTGCGGCATCCAGGCAAGACCTTTTTTGATGGAAGATTTTTCGGGAATTCGGTCTGTCAGCCTTTAGCAGAGGCATGGGAAAAAAGCAATGCGGAAGTCCTGTGGATTCGAAAGGGGGTCATCGATGAGGGGGCCTGTCCGTTCCATGACAATCGGGATCATCTGCTGTTTTTTGATCCCGCTTTTTCAGGCGGGGTGTGCCACGGACCGGGTGGCCGTGGACCTGGTCAATTACATCAACCAGGACATCCTGAGCATCGCGTCCCTGGAGCAGGACGCCCTCGGCCAATACGCGTCGGTCACCGGGAAGAACTACACCACGGCGGCGGCCGTGCGCGAGGCGCTGGAAAAAAAGGTCATCCCCCGTTATTCCGAGTTCGTGCGCCTTCTGAGGACCTTCCGGCCGGAGACCGAAGAGGTGCGGCGTCTTCACGGGATCTACCTGAAGGGGGCGGATCTTCTCCTGAACGGATTCAGGACCAAGCTGGCCGGGCTTGAAAAAGGCGACGAATTTCTCATCCGGGCGGCCAACGCGCAGATCGAAAAGGGCCGACAGGAAAACGAGAAGTGGCGCAGGCAATTGTCCGAGCTTTACGTCAAACACGGCGTGGCGGAAAAGGGCACCGTCCCGAAAAAGAAAAAAACGGACTGACGGCACCCCCCGCCGGACCGTTCTCTCTTTAACAAAACAGACCACCCCACCAAACAGACGAAACACACGAAACACACGAAACAGACCAGATCACCGCCCCACCGGTTCCACCTTCAGAAAGATGGAAACGGAGCTTTTTCCCTCGTCACCGCCCCTTGAAAGGATCTCCCGGACGACTTCGTTGGCGCTTTGGTCGGCGCCGCCGATCTCCACCCAGCGGCCGAAAGGGACGGACAGCCGGGTGGACGCCTTTGTAAACCGGACGGTGTCTTTTTTCCGCCCCGGGACCTGCCGGGCGATCTGCGGGGTGATCTCCAGAAGCGCCCGGTCCTCCAGGACGACCGGCGTGACGACCATGCCGGTCTCGATTCTCCTGAGGTCGGTCACCTCCTCGTAACAGGCATACCTGCCGCAGAGATACCGCCATCTCTCGGTGTAGGGCACCTCCTTCCCCGTCACGATATACGCCTCGCTCCCGGACAGGGTATGGATAAAATATTCGGACGTCCGCTCCCGGCGTTGTTCCCGGTCCTCGACGCGGACACGGACGCCGTCCTTCCGTTTTTTTCCGATCACCGCGGTCCAGTCTTTTCCGGAGATCCGGGCGTCCCCGGAAACGCGTTGCCGGCGGTCCGCTCCCGACTCACTGAACCTGACCGTGATCATCACCTGCCTTGCCGGCCGGTCGTATTCCGAGAGAAAGGTTCGAATCCCGTCGATGCGTTCCGGCGTATCCGTGACCACCAGGGAGTTGGTGCGCGCGTCCGCCGAGGCCCGTCCCTCGGGAGAAAGCATGTTTTCCACCACCGGCAGGGTCTCCCGGGCAAGCCTGAAGTTGAGATGGAGGATCACGGTCTTTCCCGGGCACGCGCCCGGAAAAATCCCCTGGAAAACGAGGAAACAGCATACCGGGAGGATGTATTTTTTCATGGCCGGACTCCCACGGGGAAAGGAATAACACCAGGCTGAAGGTCAAGGGCTGAAGGTTGAAAGTCGGATCGTTACAATTCAGGGAACCCACTCCGGCAAGGGATAAAGTGGATAAAAGCGGCGGATTCTGTTATAATTTTCATTTTCATCGTTTTGTTCAGGATTGTAGGATTGTTCGGCTCCGCCTTCAAGGAAAAAACCCCTGATCGGCCGGATCCGGAGAGACACGCCCGGCGAAAGGACGGATATGCGGATATTGCTGGTGGAGGACGATCTCAAGATCGCCGCTTTCATTGTAAAGGGCTTCAAGGAGGAGGGGTTCGCCGTGGACCACGCGGCCGACGGGGAGGAGGGCCTGTTCATGGCCGAAAACGAACCGTACGACACCGCCGTCATCGACATCATGCTCCCCGGCCTGGACGGGTTGAGCCTTATCGAAAGACTGCGGCAAAAGGGGATCCATACGCCGGTCATCATCCTGAGCGCCAGGCGATCGGTGGACGACCGTATAAAAGGACTTCAGAAGGGCGGGGACGACTATCTCACCAAACCCTTTTCGTTTTCGGAACTCCTGGCCCGCGTGCAGGCCCTGATCCGCCGGGCCACCCGGGCCCCGGAACCCGGCCGCCTGAGCGCCGGGGACCTTTCCATGGACCTGCTGAGCCGGGAAGTGGCCCGCGGCGGGAAAAAGATCGACCTGCAGCCCCGCGAGTTCTCCCTTCTCGAATACCTGATGCGGAACACCGGGCGGGTGCTTTCGAGGACCATGATCCTGGAGCATGTCTGGGACTACAGTTTCGACCCCCAGACCGACGTGGTGGACGTGCTGGTCTGCCGCCTGCGGCGAAAGGTCGACCGGGACTTTGACGAGAAGCTGATCCACACCATCCGCGGGGTGGGGTATGTCCTCAAGGCCCCTTAATCTCCTGCGGAAGACCGTGGGGTTCCGGCTCACCCTCTGGTACTCGGGAATTTTCATCCTGAGTTCCCTGCTGGTGTTCGTGCTCGCCTATTTTCTCCTGTCATCCTCCCTGGCCCGCCAGGACCACGACACCATCCGCCTGAAGCTGAAAAGCCTTTCCACCCTGTACCGGGCCGGCGGCATGGACCTGCTGGAGCGGCAGGCCTTCATGGAAAAAAAATTCGAGAAAAAAAGGCCCCTGTTCATCCGGGTCTCCGAAAAAGACGGCCGTACCCTCTTTCTGCTGATCCCCTACCAGTGGTCGGGGTTCGACATCCGGCGGCTGGAGAAGGCATCCCCCCGGCCCGGCGAGGACTGGATCCGCATCCCCTCCACCAACAGCAAGGGGGTGCTGGAGATCGCCTCCGTTCCCCTGCCGGGGGACCGCCGCCTGCAGGTGGGGAAAAGCACCGAGGACCGGGAGCGGGTCCTGGCCCAGTTCCGGGCCATCTTCATGGGAGTCCTGGTTCCCGTGGTCGTCTTCGGGCTGGCGGCGGGGGCCTTTCTCGCCTTCAGCGCCCTTCGGCCGGTGCGGCAGTTGATCGGAACCATCCGCTCCATCGCGGGCGGGAAGATGGACGCCCGGGTGCCGGGTCCGAACACCGGGGATGAACTGGAGGAACTGGTCACCCTTTTCAACACCATGCTGACCAAGATCGAGACCCTGATCAACGGGATGCGCAGCGCGCTCGACAACGTGGCCCATGACCTCCGGACGCCCATGACGCGGCTGAGGGGTATCGCGGAGGCGGCCCTCCGGTCCGGGGAGAGCGGCGCCGCGTGCAAGGAGGCGCTGGCCACCTGCATGGAGGAATCCGAACGGATTCTCAGGATGCTGAACACGCTCATGGACATCTCCGAGGCCGAGACCGGGGTGATGGCCCTCCACCGTGAACAGGTGAATATCCGGGAGCTTGCGGCGTCGATCCTCGATATCTACGGGTGTGTGGCCGAAGACGGGGAGATCCGGCTTTCCCTGGACATCCCGGAGGATCTCACCCTGAGGGCCGATCCCGTGCGCATCCGGCAGGCCCTGGGAAACCTGGTGGACAATGCCGTCAAGTACACGCCGCGCGGCGGCCGGGTCGCCATCACGGCATCCCGGGAGCAAGGGGAGATCCGGATCACGGTCAGGGACTCGGGCATCGGCATCCCGCCGGGGGACCTGCCGAGGATATGGGAACGCCTGTACCGCGGCGACCAGAGCCGCGCGAAAAAAGGGCTGGGCCTCGGGCTCAGCCTGGTCAAAGCCATCGTGGAGGCCCACAACGGACGGGTCCGGGTGGAAAGCGCGCCCGGAAAGGGATCGGCCTTCACCCTTGTGCTTCCCGCCGGGGAGTGACCCCGGCACCGCCCGCCGCGCCCTTTCATCGGGGGAGGAACGCCCTTTTGCGCCGGAATCTTTCAAAATTGTAACCTTTGTGAAAGGGGACTGAAAGGATCGGGAGCTATTTTATGGGCATCATCATTTTGAAAACAGTTTATGCAGGTTTCAGGTTTCAATCAGCACACCCTTACAGGAGGCATGAAAAAATGACACAACCCGCGATAAACAGACGGAAACGCACCGGGTGCCTGGCCGTATTGTGGGCCGCCGCGCTCCTTTTTTCCGTTCCCGGCGCACGGGCCGCTGTTCCCGGACCCGGGGTAAGCACCCCGGTATCCTTCGCCGACCTGGCGGACCAGGTAAAACATTCCGTGGTGAACATCTTCACCACCCAGGTGGTCAAGAGGTCCCCCATGCGGCCCTACCTGGGCCCGAACAGCCCTTTCCGGGATTTCTTCGGCGATGATTTTTTCAGGCGGTTTTTCGGGAACATCCCCCGTGGAAAGATGAAAACCCATGCCCTGGGCTCCGGTTTCGTCATCAGCTCCGACGGGTTGATCCTCACCAACAACCACGTCATCGGAAACGCAACGGAGATCAAGGTCAAGTTCGACACCGGAAAGGAATACGACGCCAAGGTGATCGGCCGCGATCCCAAAACGGACCTGGGACTGATCCGGATCAAGCCGGACGGTGACTTTCCCGGCCCGGTCCGGCTGGGAAACTCGGACGCCATCCGGGTGGGCGACTGGGTCATGGCGGTGGGCAACCCTTTCGGCCTCGGCCAGACGGTCACCACCGGGATTATCAGCGCAAAGGGGCGCATCATCGGGGCCGGCCCCTATGACGACTTTCTCCAGACCGACGCGGCCATCAACCCGGGCAACAGCGGCGGTCCCCTGTTCAACATGAAAGGCGAGGTGGTGGGGATCAACACGGCCATCATCGCCCGCGGCCAGAACATCGGGTTCGCCATTCCCGTGAACCTGGCGAAAGAGCTCCTTCCCCAGCTCAAGTCCGGCAAGATCGTCCGCGGGTGGCTGGGGGTCATGATCCAGGACATCACGCGCGACCTGGCCCGGTCCTTCGGGCTCAAAAAGGCCGGCGGGGTCCTGGTGTCGCAGGTCACCAAGGGGAGCCCCGCTGAAAAATCCGGGCTGAAGCGGGGGGACGTGATCATCCGCTTTGCCGGGAAAAAGGTAAAAGACGCCCACGCCCTCTCCCGCATCGTGGCGGCCACGCGGCCGGGCACCAAGGTGGCGGTGACGGTGATCCGGCATCACGATAAAAAACGGATTTCCGTCAAGATCGGCACCATGCCCGCAAAACCGGGCGTGATGACGCCGGAAACCGAGACCGACTGGGGTCTCACGGTCCAGGACATGACGCCGGAAATCGCCCGTCACCTGGGCCTGCCGCCCACTGAAACGGGCGTGGTGGTCTCGGGCGTACAGCCGGGAACGCCGGCGGACGAGGCGGGCCTGCGCCCCGGCGACGTGATCAAGGAGATCGATCAGAAACCCGTGCAAAACATCGGCGATTACCAGGAGGCGATCCAAAAAAGCGGCAAGACGGGGAGCGTTCTTCTCCTGGTCCGGCGCGGGGAGGGTTCTCTTTACGTGGTGATGAAATCCTCGCCCGAAGAATAGACCTGTCCCGCCGGGCCGTGATCCCGGCCCGGCGGGGTCCCGGGATCCCGATCTTTCACAAGGAGGGACGATCATGAACGTACACAGACAGTCTGTTTCGGAAAAATCGGCCTGGCCGCAACTGATCCGATGCGCCAGGCAGCCGGGAAGCCTTCGCATATCGAGGCGCGCCTGCGGCCTCAGGTACCTGGAGGCGCAGCGGATGTCCCACGAGGTGCCGCGAAACGACTTTGAAATCGTCCGGAGTCTCGGCCTGGAGATCTGCCGCACCTGTCCCCTGGGAGAAGACAACGCAAAGGCCCTGTCACGATGCGGGCCTTCCCGGCGGAACTGATACGGCCCGTTTTCCCGCGGTCCGGACGGGCCGCGGAAAAAACGGTTTGTTTCGCCTGTCCGCCTCGTGGTATGCTGGCCGGACCGCATTCCCCGGGATCCGGAATACGGCAGGAAAACAGGTAAAGAGAGAAAGGAGATCCCCTTGGAACATGTCACCAGGCACCCTCCCCGGTCGGCCGTCCCCGGCGCCCGCGGGCGGGGAGCGGCGTTTTTCCGTCACGTGGCGCTGGCCGTCGTATGTCTCGGCCTGGCCGTCCCCGCGGCCCCCGCCCGGTCCGGATCCCCGGAGATCCGCCTGAGCACGGCCATCTCCCGGGTGGCCCGGAAGAACATCCCCGCCGTGGTCCACATCGAAGTAATCCAGCGGCAGGAGGTTCCCACGCAACTGCTGCCCTTTGAAAACGATCCCTTTTTCCGGTATTTTTTCAATTTTCCGCGAAGCCGCCGCAAGTTCAAGCGTGAGCTGAAGGGCCTCGGGACCGGGATGATCATGGATTCCCGGGGGTATATCCTCACCAACAACCACGTGGCCGGGGGCGCCACCGAAATCCAGGTGATGCTGGCCGACGGCAGCCAGTACCCGGCCAGACTCGTGGGAGCCGATCCCAAGACCGACCTGGCCGTGATCAGGATCTCCCCGAAGAAACCGCTTCCCCACGTGACGTTCGGAGATTCCGACAGGATCGAGGTGGGTGCGTGGGTCGTTGCCATCGGCCACCCGAGGGGTCTCGACCAGACCGTCACCCAGGGGATCATCAGCGCCAAGCACCGCAGGGGGATCATGGACCCCAGCAGTTACCAGGATTTCCTGCAGACCGACGCCGCCATCAACCCGGGCAACAGCGGCGGTCCCCTGCTGAACCTGCAAGGAGAGGTCATCGGCGTGAACGCCGCCATCGTCTCCCAGTCCGGTGGGTTCGAGGGCATCGGGTTCGCGATTCCCAGCAACATGGCGCTCTATATCGCCAAGGCCCTTATCCGGGACGGCAGGGTGGCGCGGGGGTGGCTGGGGGTCAGCGTGCAGGACCTCACATCCCAGTTGGCCCGTTCCTTCGGTATCCCGCGCCCCAGGGGGGCCCTTATCTCCGACGTGGTAAAAGACGGGCCCGCTGAAAAGGCCGGCCTGCGGCGGGGCGACGTGGTGATCTCCTATCGCGGCAAGGAGATTTCCAACGGGCACGCCCTGCGGAACGCGGTCGCCGTCACGCCCGTGGGCGACCGTGTAAAGGTGGTTTTCTTTCGAAAAGGAAAACGGCGGGAAGCCCTCGTCAAGATCGGGTCCCTGGGTCACGCCATGGCCCTGAGGACGTCTTCCATCCGGTCGCGGCTGGGCGTGGAGGTGCGGCCCGTGACCCTCAAGGAGGTCGAGAGATACGGGTTGGACTCGCAGCAGGGCGTCGCCGTCACCAGTGTCGATCCGGACGGCCCCTTGGGCATCGCCGGTTTCGAGGTGAACGACATGATCCTTGAGATCAACGGGCGCCGCGTGACCGACGTGGACGGGCTGGCCCGCCTGATGGCCCGCATCCGGCCCCACCGGCGGATCACCCTCCTGGCCCTGGACCACCGCACCGGCCGCACCGGGTACGTCCAGATCATGGTCCGCTGAAAAGCGCCCGCCGCGGAAACGCGGGGCGGGACAGAGACGGGGGCCGGGGGACCCACACGGAAGCACACGACACATCGGGAGCCGCCACATGACATACCACGATCTGATCATCGAAAGGGATGACGCCCTGGTCCGGGTGACCCTGAACCGGCCCGCCTCCCTGAACACCCTCTCCGCCCGCCTGCTCCGGGAACTCCGGGACGCCGCCCGCGCCCTGCGGCGGGACCCGGAGGTCCGCGTGGTGATCCTCGGCTCCGCCGGGGGCCGGTTCTCCGCCGGGCTGGACCTGAAAGACCCGGAGGTGGAGAAAATGCTCTCCGGGACCCTGGCCGAACGCCGGGAACGGGTCGTCCTCGGACCCGAGGCCTGCCTCGCCTGGGAAGAGATCCGGGCCGTCACCATCGCCGCCCTCGAAGGCTTCTGCATCGGGGGCGGGGTTTCCCTGGCCATATCCTGCGATTTCCGCATCATGGGGGAATCCGCTTACATGCGGATTCCCGAGGTGGATCTCGGGCTGAACTACAGCTGGGGATCCATTCCCCGCCTGATCCGCCTGGCCGGCCCGGCCCGGGCCAAGCGGATGATCCTTTTGTGCGAGCAGGTAGCGGCGCCCACGTGTCTCGAATGGGGCCTTTGCGAGCAGGTGGTTCCGGACGGTTCCGCCGGGGACGCGGCCGCCCGCATGGCGGAAAAACTCCTCGCAAAACCGCCCATTCCCCTTTTCATGACCAAGGAGACGGTCACCGCCCTTACCACGGCCATGGACCGGGCCGGCAGTCACATGGACGCGGACCAGTTTCTCCTGACCACTTACAGCGAGGACCACAAAGAGGGATTGGCCGCATTCCGCCGGAAGCGGCCGCCCGTGTTCAAAGGCCGGTGAGGAGCAGACATGGATTTCGGGATTTTCGACGGGATGGAGGCCCCTGAACTCCGGGAATACCTCCGGTTTCTTCTCTGGCACTACCGGGTCGTGGACGCCTTCTGGTTCCTGAAAGTCACCGAGCGTTTCGACCAGGAGACCGCCGAGCGGATCAACGAGGCGGTATGGGGCCGGGTGGTCGGGATGGCCGCAAAGGACCTGGTCTCCCGCTTCGGGATTTCGGAGAAGGGGCTCAAGGGATTCGTCAGGGCGCTCCGGTACTTTCCCTGGTGCATCCTCGTGGGGTACGACATCAGGGAATCGGAGAAGGAGGTGACCATCACGGTTCCGTCCTGTCCCACCCAGGTCGCCCGGATCCGGAGGGGCCTGGGGGAATACGTGTGCAAGGAGATGCACCGGAGGGAATTTTCGAGTTTCGCCTCGGTGATCGATCCCCGCATCCGCGTGGCATGCGAATTCGCCCCGCCCGATCCCCATCCCGACGACATGTTCTGCAAGTGGCGCTTTTACCTGGAAGACGACGCCCCATGATCCCCCGCCCGGCCCGTCCGGCGCAACCCGGTCCGGCCCGGCGGCGGGGAGGGCCGACAGAAACGGGAAACCCGGGAGAAGAAATCATGACAACGCCGGCAAACGGTCCATTCTTTGATGAAGCGCGGGAGGCCCTTGACTGGAACAAACGGAAGGCCGACCTGAACGAACGCTTTTTGAAGATTCTCGATCACGTCTTTCAGCACTCAAGGGCCTACCTGGAAATCTACCGGGCCGCGGGTATCGCGCGTTCCGATATCCGGGGGCTGGACGACCTGGAAAAGCTGCCGGTCCTGCGGATGGAAGACCTCGTGGCCCGGCAGAAGGCGTCCCCGCCGTTCGGGGGATTCGAGACCTGCCCCCCGGAGGACATCCGGCGGATCTACATCAACCCGGGCCTGATCTTCCAGCCGGGCCACGCCGGGAGGGAAACGTACCGGGACACCTCGTGGGCCGAGGCCCTCCGGGGCGCCGGATTCCAGGCCGGGGACCGGATCGTCAACACCTTCAATTATCACATGTGGCCCCTGGCGTTCATGCTGGACGAGGCCGCGGAAATGATCGGGGCCACCGTCATCCCCACCGGCGTCGGAAACACGCTGATGCAGGTCCGGATCATGCAGGCCCTGAAGGCCAACCGGTTTATCGGCACCCCGAGCTTCATCATGACCCTGATCCAGCGCGCCGAGGGCATGGGGCTGGACGTCCGGAGGGACCTCAGTCTTGAAACCGCCCTGGTGGGCGCGGAGATGCTGCCCGAATCCCTCCGGGACAGGATCCGGAAAAAACTGGGGGTATCCGTGCGCCAGGTGTACGGCACCGTGTTCCTGGGGTGCCTCGGGTACGAATGTCCCGCCGAGAAGGGCCTGCACGTGCCGGACGGCGTCGTGGTGGAGATCGTGGATCCCCGCACCGGGCGGCAGGTGGCGCCGGGCGCCGCGGGCGAACTCGTGGCCACCTGCCTGAACCCCGTCTATCCCATGATCCGGATGGC
The DNA here is from genome assembly GCA_964501805.1 of uncultured Desulfobacteraceae bacterium. Taxonomy (GTDB): domain Bacteria; phylum Desulfobacterota; class DSM-4660; order Desulfatiglandales; family Desulfatiglandaceae; genus CAZCVB01. Next base: position 10,126 of record CAZCVB010000061.1, read on the forward strand.
CACGGGAGACCTTTCCCGGTTCGCCCGCGAGCCCTGCGCCTGCGGGAGAACCGCGCCCATGCTGGAACGGATCATGGGGAGGATCGACCAGGCCACCAAGGTGCGGGGGACGTTCGTCCACCCGTGGCAGGCGGACCAGGTCGTCTCGCCCTACCCGGAGGTGTTCAAATACCAGGTGGTGATCACCCGGGAGGACGACCGGGACGTGATGACCTTTTTCGTGGAATTCAAGGAAGAGACCGGCCGGGCCGACCGGATCCGCGCCCGGATCGAACGGGACATAAAGGAGGTCCTGGGCATCAAGGGGAGGGTTCGGACGGTCCCGCGGGGGACCATCCCCGACGGTCACAGGAAAATCGAGGACAGGAGGACCTGGGATTGACCTGACACGCCGGAAGAGGGGGGAATGGAAAAGATCAAGATCGGCGGCATCATGCAGAGCGACGGTCGCGCGCTGGTGAAAATCATGTCCGTCCCGGACCACGCCGGCGTCGCCGGGGCCGTTCTGGGGACCTTCGGAGAAAACGGCATCAACATCGAACTCCTGGTGGAGAGTTTCGACCTGGACGACTGCGGAAATTTCTCCATCGTCATCGACCAGAAGGACCTGGACCGCGCCGTGGATCTCCTGGAGGCCATCAAGGAGACCATCGACGCCCGGATCGTCTCCTACACCCCGGACGTGGCCGTCATCACGGTCTTCGGGCCCCACCTCCGGGAAAAGCCCCGGATTCATGCCGTCATGTTTTCCTGTATCGCGTCCATCGGCATCAGTTCCCTGGCCATCAGCACCTCCATCTCCAGCGTTTCCTGCGTGGTCCGGGGAGAACACCTGGATACGGCGGTGGGGGCGCTCACGGCCGCGTTCGACGCCCCGTTCCAGGTGAAGGAACGGCCAAAGGATTACTGAGGGCGCGTCCCGTTACGCCGGGGCCGCCCCGCGCCGAGGACCGACTCCCATTGCCGCAGGAGGGGGGCCGGATCCAGTCGTCCCAGGCCGTTATGCGCCATGAATTCAAAGATGTCGTAACGGTTCCCGGAAGACCACCACTCCCACAGGATGCGGCCCGCTTCGGGGCGAAACATCCAGCGTTCCCCCAGGACCGATCTC